>JAFATP010000211.1 GCA_019243895.1 Alphaproteobacteria bacterium | reverse complement strand
TATCACGCGCATATTTACTGCCCGGAGGCGGAATGTCCGGCGGCCGAAGTGGCGGCTTTGCATCTTTGCGCGGAATATGCCGATGCGGAAGCCCTTGAACGGTTCGCCGCCGCCGTGGATGTCATCACCTTCGAGTTTGAGAATATTCCGAGCGCCAGCCTGCACCGCATGGCCGCGCTGACGCAGGTGCATCCTTCGCCGCGGGTGCTGGAGATCTGCCAGCATCGCGTACGCGAGAAACGCTTTATCCAGGAATTAGGCGTCGGCGTTGCGCCTTTTGTCTCCGTTGCCGCCGCCGAGGCGTTACCTCACGCCGTAGAGGCGATCGGCTTTCCGTGTGTCCTCAAAACCTGCACGCTGGGTTATGACGGCAAAGGGCAGGTAATGTTGGGAAAGGCGGAGGATCTCTCCAAGGCAGCGCAGCTTGCCGGCCAGGCCGAAACCATTCTGGAAGGATTTGTCGATTTTTCGATGGAGATTTCCGTCATCGCGGCCCGCAACGCCGCAGGCGAAATCGCCTGCTTTCCTGCCGTGCAGAATATCCATGAAAACCATATTTTACATCAAACCGTTGCTCCGGCGCCAATCCCGCGTGCGCTGGCCCTGGAGGCGGAGCATATCGCTCAGAAAATAGCGGAAGCAATAGGGCTTGTGGGTTTGCTTGCGGTGGAAATGTTCGTGACCCGCGACAGCCGCCTGCTGGTGAACGAGCTGGCGCCGCGCCCGCATAATTCCGGGCATTGGACGATGGACGCCTGCGCCACCTCGCAGTTCGCCCAAGCGGTGCGGGCCATTTGCGGCCTGAAGCTGGGCTCCACGCAGCGCTTATGCGATGCGACGATGACGAACCTGATTGGCGACGATGTCCTGCAATGGCGCAAGTGGCTGGAAAAGCCGAATGCGCGCCTGCATTTATACGGTAAGAAGGAAGCGCGGCCCGGGCGCAAGATGGGCCATGTGACGGAGTTGCAGCCGCCGCGCTAGCGGTTAAGGCCGATAAGGGCTTCCGGGCGGCCCAGTTCTCTTTCGAGATGATCGGTGCGCGTCACTATCGGCGAAGGGGCGCGGGCGGGGACGCGCCGGGACGCTTCCACCTGATCCAAATAATGTTCGTATTCATCCAGCAGGTTTCCCCGCCGGGTGTTCTGGGTGTCGGTGAAAGCGCCGATAGCGCCGCCGGCGATGGCGCCGCTGATCATGCCCGCGGGAATGCCGAGGGTGAGCACGCCGCCGAGCACGGCGCCGGCAACGGTGCCGATGACTGCGCCGATGCCGAGATTGCGCCAGGTATGCGGCGGGTCGGCCGGGTGATCCATTTTAAACTCGGTTAGTGTTTTAACTTCGCCGAAGCGTTCCAGGAGCTTGCGGCGTTCATCCAGATCCATGCGGCGTTCGGTGTTTTTCCCGCCCCTGTCGGTGTCATTAATCATCAGGAAATTGATGAAATCAAGATCGCTCATTCCAACTCTCCTTGCAATACTGCCATTCTTGACTATAAGCCTCTTTCAGGCAACCGCCTAATGACAGTTTAGTGACAGGAGCGCGTATGACCTCCCATCGCCTCGAGACCGATTCCTTCGGCGAAATTCAGGTGCCGGACGCCGCTTACTGGGGCGCGCAAACGCAACGCAGCCTGCAGAATTTCAAAATCGGCGGGGAAACCATGCCCCCGCCGCTGATTCATGCGTTCGGCATTCTCAAGCTGGCGGCGGCGCGGGTGAATATGCGCCTGGGCGCCCTGGACCCCGCTCTCGGCAAAGCCATCGAGCAGGCGGCGCAGGAAGTGGCGGAAGGCAAGCTGGACGCGCATTTTCCTCTCGTGGTATGGCAGACCGGTTCCGGCACGCAGACCAATATGAATGTGAATGAAGTGATTTCCAACCGGGCGATTGAAATGCTGGGGGGGAGCAAGGGGAGTAAGAAACCGGTGCACCCAAATGATCATGTGAATATGGGACAGTCCAGCAATGATTCATTCCCTACCGCCATGCATATTGCTGCGGCTCAGCAAATCAGCGGCGCGCTGACGCCCGCACTCGATCACCTGCATGTAGCGCTTAAGCGGAAGGAAGATGAATTCTCCGACATCATCAAAATCGGCCGCACGCATTTGCAAGACGCTACACCGCTGACGCTTGGCCAGGAATTCTCCGGTTACGTGCGGCAGATCGCCGATAATATCCGCCGCTTAAGCGAAAAAGGCGCGCTCTATGACGTGTTCGAGCTGGCGCAAGGAGGCACGGCGGTCGGCACGGGCTTGAATGCGCGCAAAGGCTTCGCCGAGGCCTTCGCTCAGGAAGTGGCTGTCATCACCGGGCTGCCGTTTCGCACGGCGCCCAATAAATTCGCCGCCTTGGCTTCCCACGATGCGCTGGTGGCGCTTTCGGGCGCGCTGAACACGCTGGCGGTTTCATTAATGAAGATCGCCAACGACATCCGCCTACTCGGTTCCGGCCCGCGCTGCGGCATCGGCGAGCTGCTGCTGCCGGAAAATGAGCCGGGTTCCTCAATCATGCCCGGCAAGGTCAATCCCACACAATGCGAGGCGCTGACGATGGTGGCGGCGCAGGTGATGGGAAACCACGCGGCGGTGACGGTGGCGGGAAGCCAGGGGCATTTCGAGCTGAACGTGTTCAAGCCGGTGATCATTTATAACGTGCTGCAGGCGATCCGGGTGCTGGCCGACGCGTGCGTAAGCTTTACCGATAATTGCGTTGTCGGCATCGAAGCCAACCGCGAGCGCATCACCCGGCTGATGCAGGAATCCCTGATGCTGGTGACCGCGCTTAACCCGCATATCGGCTATGACAACGCCGCCAAAATCGCCAAGAAAGCGCATAAAGACGGCACCAGCCTTAAAGAAGCCGGCATTGCGCTCGGCTTACTGACCGCCGAACAATTCGCGCAATGGGTGAAGCCGGAAACCATGCTCGGGCCGCAATAAAGCTTCGCGCCGCAAGCGGCAGGGAATACAATTCGGCGGTCAGGTATTTAGATAACGCCCAGCTTGCGGGCGGCCAGGGCTCCGAGCGCCAGACCGGATATGGCATAACCCGCCATGGCGGGAAGATCGTCCTGGTCGTAGTATTGTTTGGCTTTGGATAACAGGCAAGCGGCGCCGACGCCGCACCCCGCGCCCACCAGCGTGTCGCGTTGCCGGCCCGCGGCGCTCGCCTCCGCCCGTTTGCTGGCAAGATACTCCAATGCGTGGCCGACTGCTGCTTCCCACATATTTCTTTCTTCTCTAAGGCGCCAGGGAATAATGCGGTTCGCTGGCGGGCTGTTCATTGATGCGGTGGAGAAAATCCACGAATCGCTCATTCGGCCGCGGAGCCGTCATCGCAGCCATCGCATAAGGCTGCGCGGTCGGCGTCATCAGGGCACGCGGCTGCGTGCGTTCCGTGAAGAGGGCGGCGCGGCGGGCGCGGCGGATGGCGGGGTTGATCTTCTCCGAAACAGGCGCATCCTTGGCTTCGTCGCGGCTGAGATCCGACGGCGAGCTGTGTCCCAGCAGGCGCTTTTCCGCCATCGCCTCGCGCGCCGGATCGGGGAGCTCATGGTGAGCGACGGAATGATAGATCTCGTTCGCCCCGGCGAAGAACTCGCCGGGATTAAGCGTAAAGGCTCCTTTATTCATGCGCTCGATGGCCAAATCCGTTCGCCCATCATCCACCGCATAACCAAATACGTCGGATTTTGCCGCGAAATAGGGTGTATACGCCAGCGCCGCATTTACATAGGTGTTAGTGATGCCGATGCCATCGGGAAGTTTTTTGCGCCCCAGCGGCGTGACGTCCATTTCGATGCCGGTATATTTACGCACGGTATCTGCATGGCGCTGCAGCCATGCGCCGGCGGGTTTGAACCATTCGCGGATCTGGTCGTTGAGCCGCCCCATTGGAGTAAGGGCTGCGTCCACGATATTATAACTCACCGCATGAGGATCAAAGCCGTGAGGGCCGAATGGATTCAACGCCCGTTCGCCGGTTTTCTCGAAATACACCGGGGTCATGTGATTGAAATGGGGATCAATGAAGGGGGAAGTCACGCGCAGCGCAGCGCCTTCCTCTCCATACCGCAGCATGCCTTTTTCAGGATGGATGAAATAGCCGCGGTATTTATGCTGCGGCACACGCGTAACCCAGAAGAACGGCACGGCGGGAAGCATATA
>JAFATP010000088.1 GCA_019243895.1 Alphaproteobacteria bacterium | reverse complement strand
TCGCCGCTTTTTCGCGGGATTTCTGCAATTCCGCCGTCACGCTTTGCTGGCGTTCCTCCAGGGCGGAAATGGCCTTGCCCGACACGACGATACTCCATGCGCTGGTCCCCGCCAACGCCAACAGCCCCAGCGCCGCGCAAACGGTGGCGGCCCGCACCATGCGGATGGCTGTGTGATATTGGTTCTGGCGCTGCATGAGGGGCGCAACGAATTTCAGCAGATGCTTGGGCGCGGAAGCGATGCCGACGGCCAGCACAATATCGCCGAAGCGGTCGGCGGATTGCGCTGCCGTGGGAAAGTTCAGCGCCTCCGCCGCTTCAAACGGCGTAAGAAGCTGCAGCTGGCCGACCCCCAGCTTGCCGCGGTCGATATGGCGCCGGATGTCGTCGGAAACGATAATAGTGACAGTAAGCTCCGATCCGGCCTGGGCCATCAGGCGCTTGATGTATTCGCGGGTGCCGATGATTTCCTGCTCGATCGCGCCCGCCACCGCCTCCGCGTTGCTTTCATACGCGGGATGGCCAAGGCGGGTCAGCACCAGCTGGCCGTTCTTGTATACGATCTGCCGGACGCCGCTTACCTTATTGTAGCTCACCAGCAGGTGCCACCGGTCGCCCTGCACCGGCCTGGCGATATCCAGCGCGCGCGCCACCGCCACCGCTTCCAGCGGCGTCAGGTAAATTCCCTTGCAGCGGTTGGGCCACTCCGCAGCCATATCCAGCCACGCCTGTACGCTGGCAGTGTTCTGCAGCGCCGCCATGAGAAAAATCCAATCGCGCCGCTTCTCCTTCTCCCGGCCCAGCAGCAATGCGCCTTTCAGGTAGTCGCTGGGAAACTCGCGCTGCAGGCGCTTGCGCATCAGCCGCGAAACGCTCATGGCCGCCACCGGCGGCAGAGTTTGCTGCACATACGCCTGGTCCAGCGTATCGAATAGAATAATCAGCGGCAGGCGGGGAGCTTCCATCACCGCGTCGACAAAGGCGCCCGTTTCTTTAGCGTTATGCGCAGGAGAGAAAAAACGGGAAACGATCTCGCCGCGCACCACCTGCAACAGCACCGCGCCTTCATCGCCGACGGTAAGGATGAAGGAACTGAGCTTTCTCCGATTTATTTTGCGCCCCTTGGGACGGGGAAGTCTTGAAAGCAGGCGGAAAACGGGAGCGGGCAATTTCATCGCTAGAATTTCATCTTGCTGAAGGATTCGTAAAGCGGACCGAAAATAGCGGAGATCACCCAGAAGATGATCAATCCCATCACCACTGTCAGCGCTGGCTGGATCATGCCGATTAGGCTGTCCACGGCATCATTCACTTCGCGGTCGTAAAAGAAATTCACGTTTTCCAGCGCCTCGCGCATGTTGCCGCTGTCCTCGCCGACTTTGAACATGCGGATCACCAGGTTGGGGAACTGGCTGGAAATCCGCAGCGCGGCGGTGAGCGAATTACCTTCAGTTACGCTGTTGCGCACCGCTTCCACCGCTTCTTTGAGCACCCGGTTTTTCACCACGCCGCCCGCTGTCCTGAGGGATTCCAGCACATCAATACCACTATTAAACATCACCGAAAAGAAATGAGTGAAGCGCGCCATGTCTATTTTGCGGATTACCGGCCCCACAATGGGCGCTCGCAGCAGGATATTATCCACGCGATAGGCGAACTCAGGGGACCGCCGGTAAAAAAACAGCAAGGTGCTGATGGCCAGCACCGGAATGCCGAAAATCACGTACCAATAATTTTGGAAGGCATCCGAAACCGCGATCAGCGCGCGGGTGTGAAAGGGAACGGCGAACCCCTGTGATAAAATAAACGTAGTGAGCTTCGGCACCACATACAGCATCATCACGCTCACGACGAGGGAGATCACCACGATCAGCACCGCCGGATAACGCACGGCTTTTTTCACTTTGCGGCGTATTTCGCTCAGCCATTTCAAATGATGCGCCAGATGGCCGAACGCCTCCGAAAGCTTGCCGGTTTTCTCGCCCGCGGCCACCAGGCCGGTGAACACCTCGTTGAACACTTTCGGGTAATCGGCCAGCGCCGCCGACAGCATGCTGCCGTTTTTAACCGATTCATAGACATTGGTCAGCACGTCTTTCAGCTTGGGTGATTCGGCGGTGTCGCGGATATCCGCCAACGCCTCATGCAAGGGCACGCCGGCGCGGTCCAGCTGCTCCAGATGCAGGCAGAGGACGATCAAGTCGTGGGTTTTGACCCGGCTCAGGAACCCCGCTTTTTTCTCGCGCACCTTGCGGGCATTGACCAGGTCCAATCCCGCCTGTTTCAGACGCGCTTCCAGGTCAAGTTCGTTGTCCGCGCTCACCGTGCCGCGGATGGTGCGTCCGTGCTCGTTAATGGCGACGTAGCTGAAGGAGTCCATCGTTTTCTCCCTACCTTACGGCGCGCCGCGGGCGAACCGGCCCGGCGGGCGTACGGAACTGCCGGGCTTGCCTTTCCATGTCACAACCTATCGGTAAGATCGATGGTGCCGATCAGCTCTTTCATGTCAATGACGCCGGCCAGCACCTTATTGATACCGTCCTGTGCCATCGGCACGAATCCCGTTTTCAGCGCATGATCGGACATGGCGCCGCGCGTGGCGCCGGTGGCGATCAGCTCATCCATCTCCCGGTCGATACGCAACACCTCGGCGACGGCCACGCGGCCTCTATGCCCTTTGCCCCGGCAATGCGGGCAGCCGGAACCTGGCTCGTAAATGGTGGGCGGGGCAGCGGGCTCCATCGCCAGCACCCGGCATTCCTCCGGCGTGGCGGTTTTCGCCACGCGGCAATGCGCGCATAATTTCCGCGTCAAGCGCTGCGCGATGGTGCCGATCAGCGATCCCGCCAGCAAATGCGCCGGCACGCCGATATCCAGCAAGCGCGGGATCACCCCCAGCGCGTCGTTGGTGTGCAGGGTGGTGAATACCTGGTGACCGGTGAGCGCGGCGCGCAGCGCCATCAGCGCCGTTTCCTCATCGCGCACCTCGCCGACGAAGATGATATCGGGGTCCTGGCGCATCAGCGATTTGATGCCGGACTGGAAGTCGATCGTGCCCTCGCGCACGTTGGTCTGGCGGATCAACGGCAGCTGGTATTCGACCGGGTCCTCGAGCGTCATGATGTTGACGTCGATCGAGTTGATGTAGGAGAGGATCGAGTAGAGCGTCGTGGTCTTACCGGAGCCGGTCGGGCCGGTGACAACGATGATGCCTTCCGGCCGCTTCAGGCATCTCTTGAGCTCTTTCATGTTATGCTCTGAAAAACCTAACATTTC
>JAFATP010000033.1 GCA_019243895.1 Alphaproteobacteria bacterium | reverse complement strand
ATAGTCAATATGAGGTTTTGAGCCGTGTCGCGTTTCCAATCTATTTTCCAATAGGGCTATCAATCGCTTCTGATTACTCTCCGTTGCTTCGTCGCCTTGTAGGATCAAGGTCACTGTACTGGCGTCTTTCGCGGGAAATACCGTAATGTTAAAAACGTCGGACCGCAGCAGGGCGGATGGTTCCTCCATCGCGGGCCCGGAATTCAGCAAAGTCATTTTTAGACTATGGTTGGCTTCCTCCAGGGATTTCATCCGGTGTGAGAGCAGTCCCTTCTTTATGCTGGCGATAACAGATATCCACCGCTCCGCCGAGTGTCCGCAATGCGATATCTGTCAGATCAACAATGTGACGTGGATCGCTGTTTCTGAAATTGGGTTAGGAGCTGGATAGCGTGTATGGCATAAAATTGGCATCTTGATACGGAGCAAGAAACTCGGCGGCTTGTGAGGCAGGAGGAGCAGACGGAAGATTCTCGGAAAAAAATTCGGGAGTATTTTGAATTTTTTCCTGGGTGAAATCAGCTCCTGTCGCTTGCTTCAGCCACGATGTCAAATAAGCCCGGGATTTTCTTCGAAAACAGCGTATTGCTGCCGTCTTTGTCTCCACTTATTAAAACGCAGAATTGATTTATTATCTTAGTGCTGCATACCGCCACTTTGATGTGATACCGCGGGAAATCTTTTTCCGTGTAAATCATCGCTCTGTCCCCTTGTTAACCTTAAGTAGGCCACAATATGAAAACGATTTCAACCGCTCTTGCCGGGCATTTAAGCGGCGAGGTGACCACGCTTGCCACCTGCTGGAAGGTGACGCGCCGCGACGGCGCCGTGCTGGGCTTCACCGACCATGACGCCGACATCGCATTGGGGCGGCGTCACCTATCACGCCGGCAGCGGCTTCACTCCCAGCGCCGTGGCCGCCAACGCCGATCTGAGCGTGGACAGCCTGGCGGTGGAGGGCATGCTTCAGGCGAGCAGCCTGACCGAAGCCGATATCATGGCCGGGCTATACGATTTCGCGGAAGTGGAAGTGTTCATGGTGAATTACGCCGATCTTTCGCAAGGCGCGCTGCAGCTGAAACGCGGGTGGATGGGCGGCGTGTCGATGCAGCGGGGCATGTTCGTGGCGGAGATGCGCGGCCTGGCCCAGGCCTGCGCGCAGACGATCGGCGAGCTGTTTTCCCCGTCCTGCCGCGCCGCGCTGGGCGATGCACGCTGCACGGTGAATCTCGCCGCCTACACGGTGAGCGGAACCGTCACCGCCCTCAGCGCGCCGGACCGGCAGGCCTTCACCGACAGCGGCCGCGCCGAGGCTTCCGGCAGCTTCACCTTCGGCACCGTGACCTTCACCTCCGGCGCCAATGCCGGGCTGGCGATGGAGGTGAAGGAGCATGATTACGCCGCAGGCGTCGGCGGCCGCTTCACGCTGGCGCTGCCGATGCCGTATGCGCTGGCGGCGGGCGATGCCTATGCCATGGCGATGGGCTGCGATAAAACGCTTGCCACCTGCGCCGGGCGCTTCGGCAATGTGGTGAATTTCCGCGGCGAGCCCCACGTGCCGGGACTGGATAAAATGCTGGAAACGGCGGGCACGCGAAGCGGATAGCAACCGTCTAAGGCTTGAATTTCACCCGCCGCCCGCCGCCCGCCACCGCCGCCATGCAGAATGCGCTTTCCTTTTCAGGATGCATCGCTTAGCTTCCCATACCATATGTCCATCGTTTCCACGCTGATCAAAGGGATGGTATCGGTGATCACCGTCACGGCCGCGCCCCAGCTTTACCGCTATCCCTACCGCTCGTCGGCGGAGGGGCTGCGCGGCGATATGAGCAAGGTGGGCGGCGATATCGCGGAGGTGCTCAGCCGCACCCGCGCCTATGAAGATGAGGACGCCCGTGGCTGAGGAAGGCGAACCGGGGGGGTATAAAAGCCGCGAGGAGCGCCCTTTCCGCACGGGCGGCTACATCCGCCAGAAACCGGAAACTTCGCGCGGCGAGCATGGGCGCGCCAAGGACCGCGTGGTGGAGTTCCTGCCCGCCCCCGAGGTGCTGGAAAGCTATAACTACGTGGTGGATGGCTCCGCAAAAATGATTCTCTCCATGTTCGAGCGCGAGCAGAACCACCGGCACGACTGGGAGCGCATGGCGCTGCGCATTTACAGCTTTTCCTCCATTCTCGGGCAGCTTCTGGGCTTTTTTATCGCCGTTTCCGTGTTCGCCTCCGCCACCATGATCGGCGTTTACGGCAACACCACCATCGCCGCCTTCATCTGGGTGTTCGGCATGGCCATCGTGGTGATGGCGGGGCTGGTGTGGGCGTATGCCAAAAGCATGGGCCAGCGCCCGCTGTTCGCGCGGCCCGCCATGCGCGCGCATTTCCGGCCGATGAAGGAAAAGGCCGAAGACGGCGCGGGCCAGGGGCAATAAGCGGACGTTGCGCGCCGTTTTGAAGCAGGCTGTCACAAAAATTTCATAAACGAAAATAAACATTCCGGTCGCCTTTTCCTCCGGCGTAAGGCAGGTTCGTGCTGCTATTCAACGCAGGAGGAAGCAAATGAGTAAGGATAACGAGCCCGAGGCCGATGAGCCGATTCACGTTGAAGTGAACGATCGAAAGACAAAGATTGTTGCCAAGCCTGACTCCCGTTTAACAACCGACATGGATATAGTAAACGGCGCTGCTTTTGCTCCCGATGGGCGTAAGCCGAAACCGGCCCGTTAAACGGCGAATATCTTCCACTCGTATGACCGCGGCCGTTTCTCATACCAACGTGAATACGGATTTCCTGGATAAGGACTCCCAGGAGAATCCGATTCAACAAATTAAATTTACGCTGAACCGGATCCAGCAAGAAACCGGCATTTGCGTGATTCCGGCGCATTTAGGCAACCCGATGGCGCGGCAATTTGAGCCGACCAACCATGCAATGGCGTATTTCTATCAGCATCGGGCCGAGACGGATTCCAGCCGCGGATATCAGGACGTGGCGGGCGATCCGGAGGTGCGCCGGCATATCGCCCGCAGCCTTATGCGGCTGAACCGGCTCGACGAGCAGGGCATCACCATCGGCGAGGAAAACATCCTGGGGGCCAACGGCGGCACCGGCGCGCTGAATGCGGCGCTCAAGACTTTCCGCAAGGATGTCACCGTTCTGGTCGCCGAACCTTCGTATCCCCCGTGGATAGAGATCGCCCGGCACCTGCAACGCGATATTAAATCATACGCATTGCGGAGGGAAGACGGCTACCTGTTGAATCCTGAAACCATTGAGCCGGTGATTGAAAAAATCGAAAATGCCAATGATAAGCCGCTGGTGCTTATTTATCATTATCCGCATAACCCCACCGGCAAGACGCTCACCAAGGAGGAAGCGAAACTGGTGGCGGAGCGTTTAAATGCACTCTGTGAGAAGCATCCCAATCTTTTCCTGATCA
>JAFATP010000017.1 GCA_019243895.1 Alphaproteobacteria bacterium | reverse complement strand
ATGCTGCCGAGCGCCAGCGGCAGGAACACGCCGCAGCGCCGCACCATCCACCCGCCGGCGAAGCCCGCCAGGATGGTGGTGACGATGCCGTACAGCTTGGCGATATCGGCGATCTGCACCTTGGTGAATCCGGTTTCCAGGTAAAACGGGTTGGTCATGATGCCGATGAAGGCGTCCGACAGCTTATAAGAAAAAATCAGCAGCAGCGGCAGCGCCCACCCGCCGGGGCGGGAGAAAAATTCCTGCAGCGGGCCGATCACCGATTGCTCCAGCCATTCGCCCATGCGCCCGCGCTGGCGCAGCGCCTCGCCCGCTTCGGGCACCGCCGGCTCGCGGCAGCACAGCGTGGTGCCAAGCCCCACGCCCATCAGCGCCGCCATGGCGCTGTAGGTGAGCCGCCAGTCCGCCACGCTCGCCAGATGCAGCGCGCCGACGGAGGAAGCCAGCATGCCCAGCCGGTAGCCGAGCACGGCATAGGTGCCGCCCATGCCTTGCTCCTCCGGCGTGAGCCGCTCCACGCGCCAGGCATCGATGGCGATGTCCTGCAGCGCCGAAAGCACCGCCACCGCCACGGCGCACAGGCCGATGAAGGACGGCGCGGCGGCGGGCGCCTGCGCCAGCACCAGCAGCGCGGCGATCAGCGCCGTCTGCGTGACGGCCATCCAGCTTCTTCGCCGCCCCAGCAGCCGCGTCAGCACCGGCAGCTTCAGCGCGTCCACGAACGGCGCGCCGAGAAACTTAAACGCGTAAGCGAGGCTTACCCCCGCGAACAGGCCGATGGTGGCCTTGTTGACGCCGGATTCGGCCAGGCGCACCGTGAGCGTGGAGGCGGTGAGCGCCAGCGGCAGCCCGCTGGAAAATCCCAGCAGCGTGATGGTGAGGCGGCGGGGCGGGGCGGACGCGGGCGCCGGCCGCGGCGTCATGCCGCCGCCAGCGTCGCCAGGCCCTGTTGGCTGCGCGCGCCCATCTGCTGAATGATGGAAGCGGCGCAGCGGTTGCCGAGGCGGGCGCATTCGGGCAGGGTCAGGCCGCGGGAGATGCCGTAAAGAAACCCGCTGGCGAAGAGATCTCCTGCGCCGGTGGTGTCGATGACGTTCGGCACGTATTCCGCCGCCACTTCGCACCGGTCCTGGTCGGAAAGCACGATGCAGCCCTTTTCGCTGCGCGTGACGGCGATGATGGGGCACCAGCCGCGCACCGTCCCCAGCGCGTCTTCCAGCGTGTTGCATTGCGCCAGCGCGCAGATCTCGGCTTCATTGGCGAAGAGAATATCCACCGTGCGGCGCACCAGCGGAATGAAGGTGTCGCGGTGGCGCTCCACGCAGAACGTGTCGGAAAGCGTGAGCGCCGTGGCGCGTTTTGCCCGGCGCGCGGCGGTGAGCGCTTTGTCGATGGCTGCCTTGGCGGAGGGCGTGTCCCACAGATAGCCCTCGGCGTAGGTGATGGCGGCGGCGGCGATCAGCGCCTCGTCGATGTCCGCTTCGGAAACCCCGGCGCAGGCGCCGATGAAGGTGTTCATGGTGCGTTGCGCGTCCGGCGTCACGAAAATCAGGCAGCGCGCGGTGGCGGGCCCGGTTGCGGCGGCGGCGGTATCGAAGCGCACGCTCAGGCTGCGCAGGTCGTGGCGGAAAATCTCCCCCAGCTGATCGTTCTTCACCTTGCCGATGAACGCGGCGCGCCCGCCCAGCGAAGCCAAGCCCGCCACGGTATTGGCCGCCGAGCCGCCGGAGCATTCGGTGGCGGGGCCCATCTGGCGGTAAAGCGCCTCGGCCCGCGCCTCGTCGATCAGCGCCATGCCGCCCTTGCGCAGCCCCAGATGCGTCAGCGTGCGTTCTTCGCACATGCTCAATACATCGACGATGGCGTTGCCGATGCCCAGCAGGTCGTATTGAATGGGGTTGGTCATGTCTCTCATGTGATCGTGTCCGCCGGCGCGAAGATAAACCCCCGCGAGCGCGGCACGAACCCGTAAGCTTACTTAACTTTCCTCTTTTGTAAAGCGGCCTATTACAGAAAAACCCGCCAGTCCGCCTTCAGCGCCGCGGCCAGCTTCTTGGCCATGGCCTTGCCGATAGGCCGTTTGCCATGCTCCATTTCTGAAAGGTGATGCGGCAATATACCGATCTTCGCCGCCAGCGTGCGCTGGGTGATATTCTCCCGGTGACGCAGGCCACGCAAGCATGCCGCCGCGCGGCCTGCGGGATCTTTCAGCACCGGCAACACCTCTTCCGCCGGAATCCAGCCATCTTCCGCATCGTAATTTTTCTGCGTTGCCGCAATTTTTTCCTTTAGCAGGCGGCGCATTTCACTGCCCAGCACCGTATTCACACGAAATGCCTGCGCGCGCTTACCCGGCCCGCGAAAAATAATCTCCACGCCCTCCTGTTCAAGCACCGTATTCACATGAAATGCCAAGCCATTGCTCGATCATATACCAAAAAATGGTAACATGCAACGGCTATGCATCCACATCGTCATCCTTATCAAACAGGTTCTAACTTTCCTCTTTTGTAAAGCGGCCGGTGAGCATAGTACTGTCCTAATTTGATTTTTTAGAACACGTCACTGCGAGCGCAGCGCGGCAGTCCAGAGCCTCGCTAAGCGAGGCTGGCATTGCCTTTGGCAATGCCCTGGATCGCCACGGCCTTCGGCCTCGCGATGACGAAAAATCTCAAATTAGGACAGTACCGTGAGGATCCGGCGCGCCTTTTCCAGCCCCTCCGGCGTATCCACCCCCAGCGGCACGGTGTTGATCACGGCGACGTCGATGCGCAGGCCCGCTTCCAGCGCGCGCAGCTGCTCCAGCTTTTCCTGAAGCTCCAGCGGGCTCGGCGGCAGCGCCACGAAGCGCTCCAGCGCTTTGCGCCGGTAGGCATAAAGCCCGATATGATGATAGCGCAGGCCGTCGCCGTGAGGAATGGGCGCGCGCGAAAAATAAAGCGCGGTACCGGTCGGCGCGTCATGGCGCTGCTGCGCGTGCAGCGAAAGCGCGATTTTCACCACCGCCGGGTCTTGGATTTCCGCCGCATCGGTAACCGGCGCGGCGAGCGTGGCGATGTCGGCGCGCGGCTCCTCCAGCACCTGCAACGCCGCGCGCAGAAGCGACGGCTCCAGCGTGGGCATGTCGCCCTGCACGTTGAGAATAATATCATGACGCGCATGCGGGTCCAGCGTGGAAAGGGCCTCGAAAATGCGGTCGGAGCCGGAGGCGTGGCCGGCGCGCGTCATCACGGCGCGGCCGCCGCGCGCCGTAACCGCGCGGGCGATCTCCTCGCTGTCGGTGGCCACCGCCACTTCGCCCGCGTCCGCCGCCACGGCGCGCTCCCATACATGCACGATCATCGGCTTGCCGCCGATGTCCGCCAGCGGCTTTCCGGGCAGCCGCGTGGCGCGCATCCGCGCGGGAATCAGGATGAGGGGATGCATGGAGCGCTCCGGCGTGCGCCCGAAGTGTCCGGGCGGAATGATAATGATTGAACTCGCGCGGGCAGCATATTATAGCTGATCCGTTTTCCACAACCGGAAAAGACGGGCTGATTATGGCGCATGGCAACATTGAGTTGAACAAAATCGCGGCCGCCGTGCTGCTGGCAGGCATCATCGCCATGATCGCGGGCATCGCCAGCGACATTCTCTACACCGGCGGCATCGAGCATCCCAAGAAATCCGAGGCGAAACGCGGCTACACCATTCCCGGCGCGGAAAACGGCGCGGCGGAAGGCGCGGGCGAACAGGCCGCCGCGCCGCAAAAGCCGGTGGATATCGCCCCGTTCATGGCCAAGGCGGATGCCGCCGCCGGAGCGGCGGTGGCCAAGCGCTGCACCTCCTGCCATACGTTTGACAAGGGCGGCAAGAACGGCGTGGGGCCGAACCAGTGGGGGTTGCTGGGCAATCACTTCGCGCATAAGGAGGATTTCCAGTATTCGCAGGCGATCCAGGCGCTGAAAGACAAGAAAATCGATTTCCAGACCCTGTCCGATTTCCTGACCAATCCCAAGGCGTTCGCGCCGGGGAACAAGATGGCGTTCGCCGGCATCGCCAAGCCGGAAGACCGCGCCAACCTGATTGCTTACATCAATCAGCAATCCGACAGCCCGCTGCCTTCGCCGA
>JAFATP010000301.1 GCA_019243895.1 Alphaproteobacteria bacterium | reverse complement strand
ATCGTGAAAATACTCAATGCGCGGGCGGAAATCGCCTTCCCCCAGGCGCAAACCATACTCGGTTTCGAGATCGCGGATTTCGACGTAAAGGCCGGTTAAAAGATCGACAATCGGCTTACAATCGGCGCGCATGGGCTTGACGATAATGGTTAACACGTTGATACTACCAGAAAATGGAATCGCTCGCACTGTATATTCATTGGCCATTCTGCCGCGCCAAATGCCCGTATTGTGATTTTAATAGTCATGTTCGGGAGAGCGTGGATCAGGAGCCGTGGAAAAACGGGCTGCTTGCTGAGCTGGCCTTTATCGCCTCGCATCTACCAAACCGCTGTATAACCAGTATATTTTTTGGCGGAGGCACGCCCTCGCTGATGCCGCCCGCCACTGCCGCCGCGCTGATCGAAGCCGCGGCCCGCCATTGGGCGATGGATGCCGCGTGCGAGATTACGCTGGAAGCCAACCCCACGTCTGCGGAAAGCGCCGCTTTTTCCGGCTTCGCCGCCGCCGGGGTCAACCGCGTTTCGCTAGGAGTTCAGGCGCTGAACGAGGCGGATTTGCGGTTTTTGGGGCGCAAGCATGATGTCTCGGAAGCGCTGGCGGGGGTGAAGCTGGCCGCCCGTTATTTCCCGCGTTACTCCTTCGATTTGATTTACGCCCGGCCCGGACAGGGTATAGCGTCATGGAAAGAGGAGCTGGCGCGCGCGCTGGACCACGCGGACGGCCATCTCTCACTCTATCAGCTGACCATCGAAGAGCAAACCGCTTTCCATGCGGCGGTGGAGCGCGGCGAATTCGCGCTCCCCCGGGACGCCATGGCGGCCCGTTTATATGAGGTGACGCAGGAGGTGATGGAGATTGCGGGCATGCCCGCCTATGAAATCTCCAACCATGCCCGCCCCGGGCATGAATCGCGGCATAATCTCGCCTATTGGCGCGGCCAGGAATATGCCGGCATCGGCCCCGGCGCGCATGGAAGATTGGTTATTCCCCCTGAATGCGCCGGCGGCGCGGCGCGTGAGCGCGGTGAAAACTGGGTGGCAACCGCCACGCTAAAAAGCCCGGAGCGCTGGCTGCAATCGGTGCAGACCAAAGGCCACGGCATGGAAATCTGGCAGCAGCTTGGCGTGCGCGAGCGCCAGGAAGAAGCGCTGATGATGCGCCTGCGCCTGCGCGAGGGGTTCGCGCGGGATGAGTTTCCGCTTCTCGATGCGGCGGCGGTGGCAAAGCTGCAAACGCAGCGGCTGCTGGAAGATCATGAGGCGCGGTTGCGTCCCACCGCCAAAGGCAGGCTGCTGTTGAACTGGCTCACCGCCGAGCTTCTGGCCGCCTGATTCTGTTAAGCGGCGGCAAAAGCCGAGGTAAGTCCAGAAATCGAAAGCGGAAGGTTGGAATTAGCAGGCCGGTCTGCAGGAGTCCCGAAGGCAAAAGAGGGCAGTCCCTTGGCGGCGCCGCGCGCCTGGGCGCAGGCTTCGATTTTCTGAATGATTTGATTCAACCCGTCCGGTTGAGCGGCGTTCAGCTTCATTCCGGCCTTCATATCCATCTTGGTGGCGCCGAACTGGCCGCTATCCACCACAGCGCCGGATGCATCATGGCGCTCCCATGCCGTGATGGTATAGGTGCCGTCCTTTGCCTTGAAGCCGAATAAAAGGAAAGACTGGTTCTCTTTGCCGGGGCGCTTGTCGGCCACGGTCAGCATGCAGCCCTCCACTCCTTCCAGCGGCGTGCCCGCGTTGTTCTTGCTGGCGAGATCGGTTTCTTCCTGCCGGTACACCTTGGCGAACGCGTCATTCATCTGCTTGATGTTATCCGCATACCCTGAGACATAGATCATCAAGGTTTCATAAGCTTGATGCACTTCTCTCAATTCCTTGTCGCGCGCCGACGCATCATTCCGCGTGGAAGCAAGCCCGTTCTGATAGGCTTGCACCTTTTCATTGTATGCGGTGGCCTTATCCTGAATGTCTTTGAGCGCCTTCGGGCTGACGCCGAGCGTTAAGCCGTCCTTGTCCGCCGGCCAGTCGCCAATGGCTTGAATGTCATCGGCCGATAGCGGTTTCATGTCTTTGGTGTCCGTCACTTTCAGCTTTTCCATCAGCTTAATCGCTTTTTCCATTGCTCCTTTCGCGGCTTGCGTCTGCTCCAACTCATCCTTCTCCAGGCGCTTTAATTGTTCACTGGGATTTTCTGCGCCATCGCCTGGAGATCGGCCGGCTCTTTTCCGCCTCTCCGCATCCACGGCTTTATCCAAATCATCCCCCTCGCTTTTCGGCGCTGGCGCCGCCGGTCCTGTGATGGCAAACGTTTCCTCGCGGACGATGCTGAAATCCTTGCCGATGCGGGCGTTATTGTCGTAGCGGGCGAGATAATCGGTAAGCGCGGCATCTTCGGCAGGGAGCTTGGCGAACCAATCATCCGCCTGATTGGCCCATTCCCATTTGGTATGTTGCACCGCCATCCATTGACGGTTTAGCCGGTCTTCCTCGCAGATGAGGGGGATAGTTTTCCGCACAACCTCAGCGCGCTTGGCGCCGCTGAATACGCCGCCCGCCTCCTCGGCGGCGATTCCCTCCATCGCCTTTTTAAATTTTTCTTCGTCATGGTCTTTAAAAAAGCTGTCGACGATGGCTTCGGCGCGCGTTTTTTCCGAGCCTTCCCACATATAGGTCCACATGCCGGAGGGCCATCCAAGAGGATTGACGCGGTTGAAGTCAAAATCGGCTTTCCCTTCGAAGGGCGCATATTCTTTTGCGGCATTGGCAAAATCATTGGCCAGCGAATTCAGCCGCCCGCGCAGCGATTCTTCCATGCGCGACAGCTTCGTGGCGGCGGGCAGCTTCTGCCACTCCCCTTCGTCAATGCCGAGATGCGTGCGCACCTCGCGCTCCGCTTCCTCCGGGAGCTTGAGAGCGAGCGGGGTGTAAACGGGCGGGGCGCCGGTCTGGGCCAGAGGACTCTTTTCGT
>JAFATP010000225.1 GCA_019243895.1 Alphaproteobacteria bacterium | reverse complement strand
TTCCTCTTCTTCCTCTACCGCTTCTTCCGTAATATCCACGGTATCGATCAGGCTTTCGGCGGCGGCGTCATCTTCCAGCGCGATGTCCTCGGCCAGTTCCTCCTCATCTTCCTCCTCGATGTCTTCCAGCTCTTCCAGTGCCTCGATATCATCCAGCTCCTCGAGCTCCTCCAGCGCCTCGGTGGCTTCCCCCCCGGCGTCCAGATCCTCGAACGCCTCTTCGTCCGCACCTTTGGCCTTAGCGGGGTTTTTGGCGCGAGGCGGTGCTTTGGCCTTATTCATATGCTGCACCAACACATCATCATGCGTTTCCTCCGTCACGCGCTTGGCGCGGCGCGCGCGCACCGGCTGGGTGGGATCATAGCTGTGGCCGCATTTGGGGCAGGTGGCGGGATGCTTGTTCAGATCATAGAAACGCGCGCCGCAGACGGGGCAGATGCGCTTGGTACCAAGGGAAGGAACGCTGGTCACGCTTCGTACTCCTAGATTTATGGCTGGAACGGGCATGTATCTGCATATTTTATGCATTCGCGCAATAGATATTGCATTTTAAGCCGCGCCGCCCACATAATCATTTCGCAAACGCAGGAGAGACTATGCAGAAAAAAAACAAGGAAACGCCGGAAGGCGAGCAGGCGGAGCCGGGGAACACACCTGCTGACGCCGGGGAAAATTCATCGTCCGACAGCGTGCTGGAAAAGGAAAATGCCGCGCTTAAGGAGCGCATGTTGCGCATTGCCGCAGACGCGGAAAACATGCGCAAGCGCGCCGAGCGCGAACGCGAGGATACCGCCAAATACGCCATTTCTTCCTTCGCGCGTGACCTGGTGAACGTGGCGGAAAACCTGAAACGCGCGCTGGACAACGTGCCGGCCGAAACCAAAGACCCCGCCATCAGGCCCCTGCGCGACGGGGTGGAGATGACATTGAAGGAATTACTGAGCGTGTTCGAACGTCACGGCATCCGCCGCATTGACCCGGTGGGTGAGCCCTTCGACCATAATTTCCATCAGGCGGTGGCGCAGCTGCCCGCGCCGGATGCACCGGCGGGCACGGTGGTGCAGGTGTTGCAGGCGGGTTATGCGCTGGGCGACCGGTTGCTGCGCCCCGCCATGGTGGGCGTGGCCAAGACACCTGATTCTCCGCGCGCCGACAGCGGTGCCGTGGATACCAGCGCATAAGCCGTGGGCTTATTTTACTCAGCAATCTTCACGCGGCCGGACATTTTCTTCGCCCGGGACGACGCCAATCGTTTTCTGCCCTGGATGATCGGTTTGATGAGTGCCATGGCAACGCTGATGCTTTGTCTGGGCCTCACCCTGGACACGTGGATGGGCCCTGCGGCGGCGTCCCTGCGCGATACGCTTTCCGTGCAAATCCCCGCGCAGGCAAACCGCGAGCAGGCGGAGAAAAGAGTTGCGGCAGCGCTGGAGCGGCTTCCGGAAGCGCGAAACGTGCGGTTGCTCTCGGACACGGAGGTGACGGCGCTGGTGCGCCCCTGGCTGGGGTTGGACGACGCCGCGCTCAACCATCTGGATCTGCCCGCCGTGTTTGAAGTGTCCCTCACCCGGCCGGCCGGAGATGCCTCGGCCCTGCAACGTCAGCTGAATACGCTGGCGTCGGGCACCACGGTGGATACCCAGGCGGAGTGGGCGGAGAAATTCGCGCGACTGACCCATGCCGTGCAAATCATTCTATATGCCCTGGCTGCCAGCATCGTGGCGGCGTTGACAGGCATGATGGTGTTTACTTCGCGCGCCGCCATGAAGCTTCATGCCGGTACGGTGCGCATGCTGCACGCCATCGGTGCCGATGACGGCTATATCGCGCGTCAGTTTCAGCAGAACGCACTGGCGCTGTCCTTGCGCGGCGCCGTGCCGGGCGTGTGCGCCGCCGGGCTCGGCTACGCGGCGCTGGGATTTTACATCTCGCGGCTGGATGCGCCCGCGCTGCCGCCGCTGACGCTCACCTTCCATCATCTCGCCATGCTGGCGGCGCTGCCCTTTGCCTGCGCCTGCGTGGCATGGGTGGCGGTGCGCATCGCCACCTTCGCGCAGCTTTCTCATCTGCCTTAGCACGCCATGAGGCTGCTGCGCCGCATGATCTTGTGCAGCCTTGCCCTGGCGCTCGCATGGCTGCTGGGCCTGTTGGGGTTCGTCTCGCTTATCCCCTCTCCCGCTGCCGATGACGCTCCCGCCACGGACGCCATCGTGGTGCTAACCGGCGGCGGCGGGCGCATCGAGCGGGGCATCACGCTGCTGGCGGAAGGCAAGGCGCCGCTGCTGTTCATCTCCGGCATGGAGAACCGGGCCGAGCCTTCCCGCCTGCTGCAGCAATTCCTGCCCGGACGGCCTGCCGATCCTGCTTTGGCGGAGCGCATCTTCACCGGCACGGAAGCGCGCAACACTATCGGCAACGTGGCGGAGACGGCGCGGTTCATTCACGCGCATCATGTGAGAAGTTTCCGCCTGGTAACGTCGGCGTATCATATGCCGCGCGCGCTGGCGGAATTCCATTACGGCCTGCCGCATGCGCGAATTGTGCCGGTGCCAGTGATGCCGGAGGATTTTCTGCTGGCGCGCTGGTGGAGGCCCGGCACGCTGGAAAATCAACGCGTGCTCAGCGAATATCATAAATGGCTGGGGGCTTATGCCCGTCATGCGCTGATCGGCTTGCGCAGGATGTGATGCTCGCGATCCGTTCGGCGCTTTTCAATGCAAGCTTCTGGTTTATCAGCTGCGCGCTGGCGGTGCTGGGATTGCCGCTGCTGCCGTTTCCGCCGGGCATCCGCCTGCTCTACCGTTTTTGGGGGTGGCTAACGCTTGGCCTACTGCGTTCTTTTTGCGGCATTCGCGGCGAGATACGCGGGAAGCAATTCGTTCTCCCCTCCCCGGCTATTTACGCGGTGAAACATCAATCGGCGTGGGATATTTTTATTCTGCTGCGGGCCCTGGACGCGCCGCTTTTTGTGTTGAAACGCGAATTGACGTGGATCCCCTTGTTCGGGCTTTACCTGACGCGGCTGCGCATGATCTCCATTGACCGCTCGAAAGGGCCGCGCATGCTGCGCCGTCTGATTCCCGCCGTGAAGCAGGGCCTAAAGGAGGGACACCCGGTGGTAATCTTCCCGGAGGGCACGCGCAAACCGCCGCGCGCCCCTGCCGAATATCTCCCCGGCATCGCCGCGCTCTACACTCAGCTGCATGTGCCGGTGGTGCCGGTGGCACTGAACTCCGGCCTGCTCTGGGGGCGCAATGCCTTCGTCAAGCGGCGGGGCGTGGCGGTGATTGAGTTTCTTCCCGCCATCGCGCCGGGACTGAACCGGCACGAATTCATGCAAACCTTGCAGCAGGCGCTGGAAAGCGCTACGACACGGCTGCTCGCTGAATCCCAGCTCTGAAAAGGATATTTCATGCGCCCTTCGAAACGCCGCCCTGACGAATTGAGGCCCGTAACGCTGGAGCCGGACGTCAGCCGCTACGCGGAAGGCTCATGCCTTGCCGTCTTCGGCCATACGCGAGTGCTGTGCACTGCCACGGTGGAGCCTTCCGTGCCGCCGTTTCTGCGCAACACCGGCAAGGGCTGGGTAACGGCGGAATACGGCATGCTGCCGCGCTCCACCCATTCCCGCGTGGCGCGCGAAGCCGCCAAGGGCAAGCAATCCGGCCGCACGCAGGAGATTCAGCGCCTGATTGGCCGATCGTTGCGCGCGGTGACGGATCTTGCCGCGCTGGGGGAGCGGCAGGTGATTATCGATTGCGACGTGATCGAAGCAGACGGCGGCACGCGCACCGCAGCGATTACCGGCGGGTATGTGGCACTGGCGCTGGCGTTGCGGAAGCTCGCCCGCGGCAACGCGCTGACCGGGCAGATCGCCGCCATTTCCTGCGGCGTGTGGAAAAGCACGCCTGTGCTGGATTTGGATTATGAGGAGGATTCCGCCATCAGCATGGACGCCAATTTCGTGCTGACCAATGACGGGCGCATCGTGGAGATTCAATGCACGGCGGAAGAC
>JAFATP010000196.1 GCA_019243895.1 Alphaproteobacteria bacterium | reverse complement strand
AGAGCCGCCCAAGCGCTGGGCCGCCTATTACACCAACGCGCTGCCCGCGAGAAGCCTGTCAGGCTACGATCTGCTGGTGCTGGACAGCCACGCGCATCCGGATCTGCAATCGCTGAAAGAGCGCGGGAAAATCCTGCTGGGGTATTTAAGCCTGGCCGAGATCGGCGATTACCGTCCCGCGTTTACCGAAATCAAGCGGCGGGGGGTGCTGACTGCGCCCATTCCCAGCCGACGCGGCTATTATTATGTGGATGTGCGCAAGCCGCAATGGGCGGCTTATGTGCTGGAAACACTGATTCCGGATTTGCTGCGCAAGGGCTTCGACGGGGTGATGCTGGATACCGCCGATACCGCGCTGGCGGAGGAATCAGCCGAGCCCCGCGTCTATGGCGGCATGCGCATGGCGCTGGTGCGGCTGGTCCGCGCCATCCGCCTGCATTACCCGCATATGAAGATCATGCTGAACCGGGGCTTCCCCCTGCTGCCGGAAGTAGCAGGCGAGGTGGATATGGTGCTGGCCGAGAGCATTTACAGCTATCATGACGCCGAAGGATTCCGCTTGCAGCCCGCCGCGCACTACCGCTCGGTGGCCGACATGCTGAAAACGGTGCAGGCCAAGCACGGCACGCTGATTTACACGCTGGATTACTGGCCGGAGAATGACAAGGATGGCATCCGCGCCATTTACGCCGCGCAGCGCGCCGAGGGGTTCATTCCCTATGTCAGCGGCATCGATCTGCAATCTGCCGCCGAGGAGCCGAAATGAGGAAGCTCCTGCTTGCTTTTTTCTATTTACTGACAGCATTACCCGTACATGCCGAGGCGCTGCCGCGCACATTGATTGCGCTTTATGACAGCCGTGAGGAATCCTCCCCGCGCAGCACCCTAATCCACCGTTACCTGGAGATGCCGGCCAATTATCTGGGATATGACATGGCCTATTACGACATCAACGGGCCGCTGCCGGAGCCGGATGCCGGAGTGCGCGGCGTTGTGATATGGTTCAACAGCGGCATGGAAGTGCCGGATGCCGAGCGCTATCTGGACTGGCTGGATGCCGCGACTGCCGGCGGGCGCAAGCTGGTGGTGATGGAGAATTTCGGCCTGGGCGACCGCTGGCGGCGCGACCCGGCGTTGATGGATAAGGCGGCGCGCGTGCTGGCGCGCATCGGCGTGAAGGACACCAACCGCTGGCAATCGCTGACCTATGAGGTGCGCATCGCCTATGCCGACCGCATGTTGACCGGCTTTGAGCGAGCATATGAGGCATCCATGCCGCCCTATATGGACACCCGGGCCACCGGCGAGGGCGTTTCGCATCTGCGCCTGTCGCTGCAGCAGGGCCGCGACACCGCCAACAGCGATCTCATCATCACCGGCCCACACGGCGCGTATGCCGCCGCGGGCTATGCGCTCTACCGCGTGGTGGAAAACAACGAAACCAAGCTGCACCAGTGGTATATCGATCCCTTCGCCTTCCTAAGCATGGCGCTGGAAGCGGAGGCGCTGCCCAAGCCGGATGTTGCCACGCTGGACGGCGAGCGCATCTTTTACGCGTCGCTGGACGGCGATGGCTGGAACGATCTTTCCGCCATTCCGGCATATAACCGCATGCAGGCCAGCAGCGCGCAAGTGGTGCAGAAAGAAATCATCGAAACCTATCCCGGCCTGCCGTTCACCGTGGGGCTGGTCGGCGCGGAACTGGACGCCTCGTGCTACGGCCTGAAAAGCAGCGCCAAGGTCGCGCGCTCAATGCTGGCGCTGCCCAACGTGGAAGCCGCCAGCCACACCATGACGCATCCGCTGTACTGGCGGTTCTTCGCCGATTACGCGCCGGAAAAAGAAGCGCCGTTCCGCAAGCTCTATCCTTCCCGCCCGCGCGACCAAAGCTCGCTGATCTATGCCCTGATGGACCGCTGGTTCGACCGCTGGAAGTCCTGGACAGGGGAATCAACGCATTACGCCGTGCCGCCGCCGGGGCGCTACGATTTGCCGGAAGAAGCTACGTTGCGGAAATATTACCGCATCCCCCGCGCCTATGCCTGCGCGCCGTTCGATCTGCGGCAGGAGATTACGGGATCGGTTGAACAGGCGCAACGCCTGCTGCCCGCCGGCAAGCGCGTGCGGCTGCTGAACTGGACCGGCGACACCAGCCCGTTCGAAGCCGCCATCGCCGCGACGCGGGAAGCGGGGCTTTTAAATCTGGGCGGCGGCGATGCGCGCCAGCACGCGGATTATCCTTCCTATGCCTCGGTGCCGCCGGTGGGGCTGCATGTGGGGAGCGAAACCCAGCTTTACGGCGACAACGGCAACGAATGGGGATTGCTGGGCGGCGCGGGCGGAGAAAACGCCGCCGGCCTCGGCGTATTCCGCCTGGAAACCCAGATGAGCGGCACGCCGCTGCGCCTCAAGCCGTTTTCTATTTATGCGCATATCTATGCCGGGCGCGCCGCCGCCGACCTGCATGTGCTGAAAGAGGCGCTTGCCGACGCCGAGGCGGAGGAGCTGATTCCGTTGTTCGCTTCGGATTATGCGGCGATTGCCGCCGGGTTCTATACCACGCGCATCGAGCCACAGGGAACGGACAGCTGGCGCATCAGCGGGCGCGGCGCGCTTTCCACGCTGCGCTTCGACCATGCCTCGCTGAAGGCCGTGGATTTCGCGCGCAGCAGCGGCGTGCTGGGCATGCGCTGGTCGCAGGGGAGCCTGTATGTGGCGCTGGACCCCGATGCGGAAGCGCCGGTGGTGGCGCTGAAGCCTGTAGAAATATTAGGGGAATATCCCGCCGCGCCGCGTCCTTATCTGATTGCCAGCCACTGGCAAATAAAAGGCTTGCAAATGAATAACAATTCGTTAATTTTCCAGGCGCAGGGATACGGCGGCGGTATCATGCAGTGGCGTATGCAGGCGCCAGGGTCATATCGCATTGTTTTATCCCATGACGGCAAGATTCTCGGTGAGCAGATCGCCAGCGCACCCGAGGGGTTGTTAAGCATTAAGCTGGAAAGCGTGGGGGCGGGAACGCCGCTGACGGTTTCCATAGAGACAGGGTCATGATCAAAACGCTGATCGCGGTATTAGTGCTGGCGGTGCTGGGGATAGGGGCGAGCCTCTACCTGATTCCGCGCACGCCCGAGCTGGCGTTAATAAATTTTAAGGATAAGCGCTTCGACGAAGCGCGCGCGGCGTATGAGCAGCAATTGAAGGAAGGGCGCATCACGCCGGAAGTGGTCAACACACTGGTGGATCTCGACTTGCAGATCGGCGCGCTGGACCAGGCCATCGGCGTCATGGAGCAGTATCTCGCCAAGAACCCGGCGGACCTGGCGGCGCGCCAGCGGCTGGGGCAACTCTATCAATTTGCCCAGCGGCCGGAGGATTATTTGCGCAACCTGGAGGAAATCAGCCGCCTTAAACCCTCTCCGGAAGTCTATAGCGAGCTGTCGCAGATTTATAACTTCACCAGCCAGTATGACAAGCAGGTGGAAGCGCTGAAGCAGCTGATCGCCATGGAGAAGGAAACCAATCCGCAGCATTATATCGACCTGGCGCATATCCTGGCTTCCCGTGCCAACAAGCCCGAAGCCATCGATGCGCTGCTGAAGCTGAAGGAGCACGCGCCGGATGCCTTCACATTCCGCGAAATGGAATTGCTGGTAAGCCTGCTGCTGGATGAAAAGCGCGTGGAGGAAGCCTATGCGTTGTCGCTGCAATGGCGGCAGAAAAATCCGCCGCCGCCCGCGCAGGAAGTGGCGCGGCTGGTGAATCTGCTGCACTTCAAGGGCGCGCCGGCCTACGCCGAGAAATTGCTGGACAGCTACGACCAGGCGACGCTGGACTCCGAGCCGTATCTGTTGCAGGAAAAAGTGCTGCTGGATCTGGAGCAGGGCAAGGAAGAGCAGGCTTATGCGCGGCTGAAGGCGCTGAGCGAGCAGGGCAAGCTGGATGCGGCGCTGCAGAACCGGCTGCTGTTCCTGGCGGTGGCGCGGGGCGACGAGCCGACCGCAAAGGCGTTGCTGAGAAATCTGGATGTGAAAACGCTGAACGAGGCTGAAGCGCTGACGCTGCTGGAGCTTTCGCTGGCCCGCGGAGATGCCTCCATGCAGCAACGGCTAGCCGCCGCTTTCAGCGACGAAACTTATAAGGCGAATTACCCGGCGCTCTCCGCCATGCTGGCACTGGCACGGCATGAGCGCGACGCCGATGCGCGGCTGACCACGTTAGAGAAAGCGGACCTCACCGCGCAGCAGAATCTTCAGGTGGCGCGCATCTGCCTGCGGCTGAAAGCGTTTTCCTGCAGCGAGACCTTCCTCTCCCGCCTGCCCGCGCCTGAGCAGATGAGCGATGCCGAAGCCGCCGCGGTGGGCAATCTTTATTTCGACCTGGGCGCGTATGATAAAGGCTATGCGTTCGTGCAGGCGCTGGCGCAGGCGCGCGACTCCGCCGCCATACGCGCCGTGCGCGTGAAATTCCTGGCGGTGCGCGGCGATGAGCGCGGGGTGGACGCCTGGCTGTCAGGCGAAGGCAAGGATGCCTCCACGCGCACGCTGACCGATTTATATTTCGCCGCCTATAACCATCATCATCCGCGCCTGGCGGTGGCGGTGGCCACGTTGCTTTACGGGCGCGAGCAGACCCCGCAAACCCGCAGCATGCTGGCCAGCGCCTATGTCGCCGGCGGCGAGTATGCCCGCGCCGTCTCGCTGCTGCGGGGGGCGCGCAATCTCTCGGCGGCGGATGAGAATAATTACTTGCTGTCCCTGACCAAACTCGCGCGCACCAGCCCCGCCTACCGGCGCGAGCTCGGCGCCTATGCCGGATCGCGCTTGAACGCCGGGCTGCCTTACCAGCGCAAGATGGCGCTGATTTACGCGCTGATCGCCGCCGACCAGCTGGAGCCCGCCATGCCGTATATTCGCGTGCTGGCGCTGAAAAATGGCGGCCAGTGGGCGTGGCTTTATGCCGATCGCCTGACGCGCGCCGGGCGTTATGATGAAGCGCGGCAGTTCTGGGTGCAGCTGGCATCCGCGCCAAGCACCTCGCCGGCGCAGCGCCGCACCATCGCATTTAACCTGCTGGCAGGAGGATACACGCAAGACGCCCTGCCCATCTTTCAAAGCCTGGCGGAGCGCGCGCCGCCTTCCAGCCCCGACGTACAGCGCCTGCTTTATCTGTGGGGCCCGCGCCTGAACGCCGAACAGCTGGACTGGCTGGCCACCCGCTTCGATAACGCCGCCAGCGACGCCGAGCGCGGCCAATGGGCGGAATATATCGGCCGCGACGCCAGCGCTGACGACATTGTGGGGTTCGCCGAGCAGCGCCATCCCGAAACCCTCTTTGCGCCGCCGGTGCTGCGCGCCTATCTGGCCGCGCTGGCGCGCAGCGGCGAGCTGAAAGCCAAGCACGCCGCGCTGCTGAAAGGCATCACCGAGCACGGCGACCCGGAGCTGCTGCGCATTTATGCCGAAAACGCCCGCAGCTTTAATTATACTCATCAGGCCTTCGAGGCGTATCAGGCATTGTTCCAGCTGCGTCCCGGCGACAGCGACGCGTTGCGCAATTTAGGCATTCTCGCCTTCGCCAGCGCCGATTATTCAGCCAGCCGCATGTATCTGGAAGAATATATCCGCAGCGACGAATATAAGTCTCCCGCCGACATTCAAATCGCCGCGTATTATTATGCCGAGCTGCTGCGCCACGCGCGCGGCGCTCAGGCCAAGGCGGCCACCGCCTTTTACCAGAAAACCGCCAGCGAGGCGGATGCTAACAATCTCACCTCCCCCGACGCGCTGTCGAAAAAAGCGCAGAGCCTGATCTGGGCGGGGCAGGCGGAGCAGGGATTGGCGACATTCCATGACGCCATGCAGCGCTATCCGAATGATGACCTGCTGCGGGGCGATTACATCAGCATGCTGATTGAGCTGAAGCGTTATGACGAAGCCCGCGCGGAGCTGACCGAGCCACTGCAGCGCCTGGCTGCGCCCGCTCCGATGCCGCAGGCGCTGCCGCTGCCGGACGGCCTGATGGCGCAGAGCATCAGCGCCGACGGCACCGAGGCGCGCCTTACCTTTGCCAGTGAGAACGATGTGCCTGCGCTGATCTCCGGCGCGCAAGAAATGCCATGGACCGGCTATGTCAGCGAGGGTTACCGGCAGGTGCTGATTACCGCCAAACCCGGCTATACGCTGACACTGAACCGCGATGCTGCCGGCACGCCGATGCTGGTGGCCACCCCTGCCGCCACCGATGAGGCGCGGCGCCAGATGCGCCTGCGCTATGAACTGCTGGCAGCGCGCGTGGAGCTGGAAACGGGGCAGGTTTATGCCGCCAACGAGCGATTGAACGCGCTGATGCCCGACTATCCGCAAGACACTCAGCTGATGGGCTTTGCCGCCAACGCCGCTTATTACGGCGGCAACTGGCACCGCGCGCAGGAGCTGTTGGATACCGCCCGCCCGCTGGCGCCGGAAAACGAAGATATCGCCTTGCTCGAGCGCGACATCCGCCGCAGCAATTCACCGCATGTGCTGGTGGATGAAGAATGGGTGCAGCGCGGCAGCATCAGCCATGAATGGATCACCACCGGCAGCGCTTCGGCCAATGCCTCGAAAAAACTGGAGGTGGGCGTCATCGGCCAGGACGACCACGTGACCGAGAAGAATGTGCGGCGGGCCAATGGCCGCATCGGGAGCTTCTCCGGCAACGCGCCGCGCGGCGAGATATTCGCGCGCTACCACACCGACGAAAGCTGGGCCAAAGCCTCTCTCTTCGCCAATGGCCATACGCCGGGCCTCGGCCTTTATTACGAATTCTTGAATCCGCTGGGCAAAAGCGGCGCGGAAGTGGAATATCATCGCTCCTATTGGGAATATGTGGAAGGCGTTCTGGACGGCGCCACGCGCGACCGCATCAGCGTGTGGCATGAGATTCAGCCCAGCACGCAATGGGATATCAAGCTGGAGCCGGGCGTGAACCGCTATAACACGGCGCGCTTTGACGATGTGGGCAGCAGCCTGTCGCTGACCGGCAAGGTGGTATATCGCCCCGTTGAGGATATTCCTTATCTCTATATCGCTTACGGGCTGGATGCCGAATATTTCCGCGACAAGCGTTACCGCCAGGATGCGTTCGGCATCGCTTATCAGCCGCTGCCGGTGCGCACCCGCGAAATTCACTTCCTGTCGCTGAATTCCGGCTATGAGTTTTCGCGCGATACGTATGCGCAAGGCATGCTGGGCTACGCGTATGACCGTCACGGCGGCAGCGGCCCGGTGGTGGAAGCGCGGCTGACGCATGAATTCACCGATCAGCTGGACGTGCAGCTGCGCGCCTATTACGGCGTCGATACCAGTAACACTAACGATAATATGGCGCGGCTAGGCGGCTATGTGCGCTGGCGCTTTTAAAGGATGCTAAGAAGGGTAGGACTATGGAACAACAACACCGACGAATTCTTGGCCTAAGGGCCTCCGCGCTGCTGGAAACCGTGCTTTTCCTGGCCGTGCTGCTGGTGCTGGACCGGCTGCTGGGCAGCGGCAACCGGTTTTTCGACGTGTGCCCGCATCCGTTCTGGATCATCGTGCTGCTGGTGTCGTGCCAGTATGGCACCGCCGAGGGCCTTGCCGCCGCCGCCCTCTCCGCGGTGGCGCTGCTGCTGTTCAATCTGCCGCCGCAGCAGCTGAACCAGAACATGTATGACTATCTCTATGCCGTCACCAAGACGCCGCTGTTGTGGGTGATTATGGCGGTGGTGCTGGGCGAGCTGCGCTACCGGCATTTGAACGAGCGCCGCAGCCTGCAGAACGAGCTGGCAACCGCGCAGCAGCGCGAGGAGAAAATCGCCCAGGCCTATCAATGGGTGCGCGACGGCAAGGAGAAGCTGGAGCAGCGCATTGCCGGGCAATTGCGCTCCTCCGTGGCCGCTTATCAGGCGGCCCGCGAGATGGAGGCATTGTCGCCGCAGCAGGTGCTGACGGGGCTGGAGGATCTCGTCACCGCCGTGCTGAATCCGCAGCGTTTTTCCATTTACATGCTGGATGAAAGCGGCCTGAACCTGATCTTAAGCCACGGCTGGCAGGAGAATGAGCCGTTCCAGCGGCGCTTCGCCCCTAATTCCGAGCTTTACCGCTCCGTCATCGGCAACCGGCAGACCCTGTGCGTGGCCAATGCCGATCATGAAATGCTCCTGGCCGGCCAGGGCGTGCTGGCGGGCCCGCTGGTGGACCGCGCCAGCGGCGAGGCGTTCGGCATGCTGAAGATCGAGACGCTGGGCTTCACCGATCTGCATTTAAGCAGCATCGAAACCTTCGCCGCCGTCTGCGAATGGGCGGGCATGGCGCTGGCCAATGCGCGTAAATACCAGACCGCCAAAACGCAAAGCATGGTTAACCCGGACCACAACCTGCTCACCGACAGCTATTTTACGCGCCACGCCGAATACATTACCGCGTTGGCCAAGCGCGTCGGTTTCGATGTGTCGATGATCGTGGTGAAGCTGGCAAACGCCGACGCCCTGAGCTCCGATGCGCGCAACGAGGTCGGGCGCATGCTGGCTTCGGCGGTGGATAGCGTGTTGCGCTCGGTAGATCTTGCGTTCGACTATCAGGGAACGTCCGACCAGTTTTCCATTGTGCTGCCGACCACCGACCGCCGCGGCGCCGAGATCGTGGCGCAGAAGATCCGCATCGCGCTGGCGGACCGTCTCTCGGGTCCCGCCCGCGCCGCCGACGTGACGTTCAGCCTGCAAACCCTGCACGAGAAATAGAATGAACCGTCTTCATCATTGGATTCCCACCAACCCCGTCATCGAGCAATACCTCGCGCCGCCCGACGTGCATGAGGTGCATCGCGCACGGGGCCCGGGGGCGATGGCGGCTTTCCTGCTGGCGCTGATAATGACGCTGGCGCATGCCCTGAACCTGTATCTATTCCTGCCGGACATGGTACCGGTGGCGCTGCTGGTGCACGCCGTGCTGGTGCTGGCAACCGCGGTGGTGGCGCGGCTATTCATCCGGCGCGACATGGACGCGCGATTTTTCATGATCCTCTTGATCGCCACCGCGTTCCTGGGCGTCTATGGCGGCGCCGGCACGCTGCTGGCCATCGTTTTTTATTTCTGGCACATGCGCTCCTCGCTGCCGTTCATCGAATGGTTTCAGTCTATTTTCCCCAGCCGCGAGCCGAGCGCGCCGGAGGTGATTTACGACAACATCGTCATCGGCCGCGACGAGGCGGCCCAGAGCTATAACGTGGTGCCGTTCATGGACGTGATGGAAGCTGGCAGCGAAAAGCAAAAACGCGAGGCACTCTCCCGCATGACGGTGCGGTTCGACCCGGCCTTCGCCCCTGCGTTCCGCCGGGCGCTGCAGGATAAAAGCAACACCATCCGGGTGCAGGCGGCCACCGCGGTGGCCATCATCGAGCATCAGTTCTCGGAGCGGCTGATGCAGCTAACCGGGCTTTACCAGCGCATGCCGCGGGAGCCGGCCGTGGTGATTGCCCTGGCGCAGCATTATGACGCCTATGCCTTCACCGGCATTCTCGACCCCCAGCGCGAGCGCGCCAACCGCGATGAGGCGCTGCGGCTTTACATGGAATACATCCAGCTGATGCCGCAGGACGAGCAGGCGCGCATCTATGCCGGGCGGCTGATGCTGCGCGGCGGCGAGACGGAGCGCGCCGCGGAATGGTTTTCGGAATGCGTGCGCGCCGGTTTCCGCTCCGATGCGCTGACGGTGTGGTATATCGAATCGCTCTACGCCGCCGGGCGCTATGCGGAATTGCGCGCCGTGGCCGGCCAGGGCGCGGCGCTCATCGACGCTTACCGCGTCGCCAACCCGGCGCTGGCGGAAAGCCTTATGCTTTGGGTGGGGCGCATTGTGCCCCCGAGCTTGGCGGGAGGCGTGGTATGAGCGCGGACGTATGCCTGATACTGGAAGGCAGCTACCCCTATGTGCGCGGCGGAGTGGCGGCGTGGACCCACGAGCTGATCACGCGCCAGGACCATTTGCGCTTCCACCTGGTGTCATTGCTGCCGCGCGATGAAAAGCCGGAACAGCAATACCAGCTGCCGGATAATGTGACGGGCCTGACCAACATTCACCTGCAGCGCATTCTTCCCGGCCGCAACCTGAGCCACAGCGAAGGCGAAGCTCTCTTTAACGCCCTGCACGATCCGCTGGTGCACCTCACCACCGATATCGCCAAGGTCGAGGATTTCGAACAGATGCGACGGGCGATGTCCCGCCATAACGGCACCATCGGCGCCGAAGCGCTGCTGAACAGTGAACCAGCCTTCGCGCTGATTGTGAAAATGTATGAGGAGCGTTTCGCCGAAAGCTCCATGCTGGATTATTTCTGGTCCTGGCGCGCCGTGGTGGCGGCGCTTTATTCCCTGCTGCTGCCCAAGCTGCCGGACGCCAAAGTCTATCATGCGCTGAGCACCGGTTATGCCGGACTGCTGCTGGCACGCGCCAAGCTGGAAAAAAAGCGCCCGGCGCTGCTGACGGAGCACGGCATTTATACCAACGAGCGCCGCATCGAGATTGCGCTGGCCGACTGGCTCACCGAAACCTCCATCAAAGCTCTCACCATTGATCACACCCGCCACTCGCTGCGTGATTTCTGGATGGAAACTTTCACCAATTACTCGCGCGTGGCGTATGCCACCGCTGACCGCATCATCACCCTGTTTGCCGGTAATCAGCAGGCACAGACGGCGGACGGCGCCGATCCTGCTAAAATGGCCATCATTCCCAACGGCGTGGATATCGAGCGCTTCGCCGCGCTGCCGCGCAAACCGCATGAGCGTCCTACTGTGGCTTTCATCGGCCGCGTCGTGCCCATCAAGGACGTCAAAACCTTCATCCGCGCTGTGGCGGCGCTGCGTTCGCGCATGCCGGACATCCGCGCGCTGGTGCTGGGCCCCACCGACGAGGATCCCAAATATGTGGCCGAGTGCCAGGCGATGGTGGAGCATTACGCGCTGAGCGCGCAGGTGGAATTCCTTGGCCAGGTGCGGGTGGACGATTACATGCCGGAGATCGACGTGGTGATTTTCAGCTCGCTTTCCGAGGCGCAGCCGCTGGTGATTCTGGAAGCCGGCGCCTGCGGCATTCCGGTGGTGGCCACCGATGTGGGCGCCTGCCGCGAGCTGATCATGGGGCGCATTGACGAGACGCCGCGCTTAGGGCCGGGCGGCGCCGTGGTGCCGCTCTCCAGCCCGCAATCGCTGGCGGATGCCGCATTCCGCCTGCTCACCGACCGCGATTATTACCAGGCGTGCAGCAACGCCCTCCGCGAGCGCATCGCCACTTGGTATGATAAGCGCCAGCAGATGCAATCCTATAAGGCATTATATGAACAATGCATGGCGTAATGGAAGAAAGCGCACGCGATACCCGGTGCGCACATAGGAGAAACACATGGCAGGCATCGGCTTCGTATTACAGAAACTGACCAACAAGGACGATCTGCTGGGCGTGGCGCGCGCCTATACGCACGCCGCGTTCGCCGCCGTCGGCCCGTGGGTGTTCACGGCGATTGCGCTTGGCGCCATCACGCTGTTCTTTTCCAATTACTTCGCCGTGGAGGAACTGCTGAATTTCCGCATTATCGTCATTTACAACTTCGGCTTTTCGCTGGTGCTGGCCGCGCCCATCTTTATGGTCATCACGCGTTATCTGGCTGACGCCATCCACCGCCAGGACGTCACGCAATCGCCGAGCATCTTGCTGCTGGCCCTGATCCTGGTGTGGCTGTTGCAGGTGCCAGTGGCGGTGCTGTTCTATCTCGGCTATGTCGAGCTGCCGCTGATGCTGAAACTTTCCGCCATCGCAAACCTCTATCTGATTTCCGCCATCTGGCTGCTGGCCGTGTTCGTCACGGCTTTGAAGGATTACATGGCGGTGACCCGCGCCTTCGGCATCGGCATGCTGCTTGGCGTGGTGCTGGCGCAGCTGCTGAAGGCCCCCTACGGCGCCACCGGCATGCTGAACGGGTTTTCCATCGGCTTGACATGGATCGCCTTCTCGCTGGTCGCCAAGATCTTTGCCGAATATCCTTACACCCTCAATTCCACCAACGGCTTCCGCCATTATTTCAGCAAATACTGGGAGCTGGCGGTGACAGGCATTTTCTATAATGCCGCCATCTGGATCGACAAATGGATCATGTGGTTCTCGCCGGAGGCCACCGTGCTGCCAAGCAAAATGCGCATGTATCCGGATTACGACAGCGCCATGTTTTTTGCCTATCTCACCATTGTGCCCGCCATGTCGGTGTTCATGCTGAGCGTGGAAACCAATTTCTTCGTGCGCTACAAGCAGTTTTATTTCGATATCCTGGAGCATAAGCCGCTGTCGCGGATTCGCCAGAATCAGCAGGCGATTATTGACTCGCTGGTCGGCAGCGCGCGCAACTTCGCGGTGGTGCAGGGCACGATCTGCTTCGTCACCATCGTGCTGGCGGCCCGGCTGCTGGCGGTTCTGAACATCAACTACATGCAGATCGGTATTTTCCGCTTAGGCTGCCTCGGCGCGTTCTTCCAGGTGCTGATGCTGTTCGAATATATTATTCTTTCTTATTTCGACTGCCGCCGCGCCGCCATGGTGACGCAGGCACTGTTCCTGGGATGCAATGCGATTTTCACCATCATAACCATGCATATGGGCTTTCCCTATTACGGTTACGGTTATTTCCTGGCGTGCGTGGTGGGTTTCGTCGCCACCTCGGTGGTGCTGTTCAATCATTTGCGCAAATTGCCATATCACGCCTTCATCACCAATAATAACTCGCTGCGCAAGCCTTTCCGGGAAGAAGCGGTCGCCTGAGATTGAAGGCGGGGAGACGGAAGGCTAGGCGTGGCCCACTTCAGCGGAAAGACGGCTTAAATCCACCCCCAGCGAGGCGGCGGACAGCATCCATTTTTCCTCGTCATTGGTTTCGAACACCAGCGAGCGCGTGGCCGGAGCAGTGATCCACCCGCCGGCCTCGATCTCCGCCTCCAGCTGGCCCGCCGCCCAGCCCGCATATCCCAGCACCAGGAAATTGTGCTGCGGCATATGGCCTTCGGCGATGCTTCGCAGCATGGCGATATTGGCGGTGAGCGCGATGCCCTCTTTATTGGTCACGGTATCTTCCAGCACCACGTCGGCGGTGTGCACCACGAAGCCGCGATGCCCTTCCACCGGCCCGCCGAAATACACCGGCAGATCGCCGATCTTGCGATCGGTGACCAGGTCAAGCTCCTTAAGGATTTCCGCAAGGCGCACGCTGGCGATGGGTTGATTGATGATGACGCCCATGGCGCCGCCCGGGCTGTGCTCGCAAATGTAAATCACCGCCTTGCTGAAGCAGCCTTCCTGCAGCGAAGGGGTGGCGATCAGCAGCGTTCCGGTGAGATAACCGTTGGATGTGTCCATCGAGGGGGATGATCGCAATACCATAATTTGCAGTATAAAACCAACCGCCCGCTTTAGCCAGAGGATTCGCGGACAGGCGTATCGGGCCCTTTCCCCGGCTTGAACCAGAGAGGGCGAATAGCCCGCAATTCCACATCTTCGGCGTGCAGCAGCGCCGCTTCCCCGCCGGCTTTTCCCAATGCGTCGGTGTTCAGCAATGCCAGCGCGACCTTGCGCTGCGAGGAGCGCAATTCGCCGATATCGGCGCCGCCCGCGGTTATTCTCGTTCCCGGCGGCGGCAGCGGCGCTTCAGCACGAACGGCGAAAGGCGCTTTACGCAGCTGTGCGCGAAAGCGGGTGCGTGCGGTGACTTCCTGGCCGACATAGCATCCTTTGTCGAAATCGATGCCGTGCAATGCATCCATGCCCCATTCCAACGGCAGGCCGCGCGCGTCCTCCATATCCTTGTCTCCCTCCGGCACGCCGAGGGTTAAGCGGTGAAGATCGTACGCATCTTCGCCGGTCTCTTCTCCGGCGGTTGCCAGCGCGGCGCGCGCGTCCTGCCGGTTACTGATCACCCGCATGCCCAGCTCCGGCAGTCGCGGATCGGCGAATACGGCGCCCGAAATGTTCGACGGGGGCATGTCTCCCCACATGGCGAAAACAGCCGTATCGTCGGCAAGATGACCAAGCTCTACCGCCGCCCGCAGGCGGTAACGCCTTAATACCGAAAGCAGCTCGGCCGCCCGGGCACTTTCCAGCCATATCTCCGCGCCGCGCGAAAGGAGAAAGAAATCAAAGGCGAATTTGCCTTGCGGCGAGAGCAGCAGCCCGTAGCGCGGCATATCCGGCGAAAGCTTCAGCACGTCCACCGAAACCAGTCCTTGCAGGAATGTGCGTGCATCCGGCCCGGAGGCGGTCAGCACCGAACGGCGTTTAAATTCGCACCAGGGCATAGGATGCCTTAAGGATTATCCCAGCGTCAGCGTGGGCACGTCACGGGTTTTCGAAATCGCGATGCTATAAAGCGTTTCCGGAGGGAAGAACGGCCCGAAACTGCCGATGCCAGTGGTGATCAGGGGAATGGGAAACAACGGCTGATAAAAATAGAAAGCTTCAGCCACCACCACCCCCTGCGCCGTCGGGACATGATAATTATTGGGCAGCACCGGGTTATTGCCGGTGGTGCCGATTTTGCTTCCGTTCGGGCCGATCGGCTCGTATTGCCACACCACGCATGGCGTGTTCACGCCGCACGGCGGCTGAGGATTAGCCTGATAATTGAAAACATAGGTAAAGATGATGCTGCCGCTGAACTGGAAGGGGCGCATCAGCTGATTGGAGGCGCTGGCATAACTGTTGAGGTCGGCTCGCGTCAGATTGTCGGTCTGGCTGGCAAAATCCGCCATGGCGCTGGCGATGGTATCTACCTTCTGCTGAATATACAGAAAGCGGCCAACTTCCACCAGCCCCACGAATATCATTAAGAAAAGCGGGAAAACCAGTGCGAATTCCAGCGCGCTGGCACCGGTTCGGCAGCGCATAAAAATGGAGAGGGAATGAATCCGGCGTTGCATCATGGGGTAAACGGCTCGTTACGCACCGCCGTGGTGACGGTGATGATGTAGTTGCCCTGGGTGTTCGGCAGGATATGTTGCAGCAGCGGGGTAAAAATAGGCCACGGGTAGGTTACGGTATACACCACCGCGTCACCACCGGAACCCGTGCCCGAAGCGCCTGCGCCGCCGCCTTGCAGCGAGGAGAACGAGCTGTAGGAGGATTCCTGGATGGAGAGCCTGGCGGGATCAAGCAGCCCGGCCGAAAGCCTGTCCATCTCCGTGGAGATAAACGACTGGTTAAAGCCGATTTTCCCCAGCCGCGCGCCGCTGGCGGTGGCGGTGTCCAGCACGGCGGTAGCCCATAGGAGCAGGCCGAATTCCAGCGCGCCCATCAACAAAAGCACCAAAATCGGCCCCACCAGCGCGAATTCCATTACGGTGGCGCCGTCCCGATTGGCAAAATAATGGTAGAGGCGTCTCAACATGCACCCTTTGCGGTAACTTGAGGGATAGTTAATATAATGATATCAGAGCGCTGCTTCAATAGCTAATCAAAGCTTAATAAGCGAAATTACGCTCTTACCCGCGCTTTGACGGTATCGGCCACTCCCAATGCCTTCTCCACCAGCTCTTTTTGCTGCGCTTCGTGGATTTTCAGATAGCCCACGGCGGGCGAGGCCGCCTCGGGGCGCCCGGCATAGCTTAAGCGCTCATTCTTCCGCCCCAGCCCATCCATCACCTCTTCAATGCGGGGGGCGACAAAGCTCCATGCGCCCATATTTTTCGGCTCTTCCTGGGCCCAGATCACTTCCGCATTTTTGTATTTGGCGAGCTCCGCCTTGATCTCCTTGGCGGGGAAGGGATAATACTGTTCGACGCGGATCAGCGCCACCTCCTCCAGCCCGCGCTCGGAGCGCGCCTCCAGCAAGTCATAATACAGCTTGCCGCTGGTGAGCACGGCGCGGCGGATTTTACCGTCCCGCACGGAAGAAGCCGTCTCCGGGATCACCCGCTTGAAATGGGTGTCTTTTCCCATCTCGGCCAGGGTGGAAACGCATCGCTTGTGGCGCAGTAGGGATTTGGGCGTCATCAGAATCAGCGGCTTGCGGAATTTGCGGTGCAGCTGGCGGCGCAGGGCGTGGAAATAATTGGCCGGGGTGGAGCAATTGGCCACCTGCATGTTGTCTTCGGCGCATAATTGCAGGAAGCGCTCCAGCCGCGCCGAGGAGTGCTCCGGCCCCTGACCTTCATAGCCGTGCGGCAGCAGCATCACCAGCCCGGACATGCGCAGCCACTTGGCCTCGCCGGACGAGATGAACTGGTCAATGATCACCTGGGCGCCGTTGACGAAATCGCCGAACTGGGCTTCCCACATGGTGAGCCCGGCGGGCATGCCCAGCGAATAGCCGTATTCGAAGCCGAGAATGGCGAATTCGGAGAGCGAGGAATCGTGCACCTCGTAAAGCGCCTGCTTGCCGCCTAAGTTATTGAGCGGCAGGTAGCGCTGCTCGTTTTCCTGGTCCACCAGCACGGAATGGCGCTGCGAGAACGTGCCGCGACCGCTGTCCTGGCCGGACAGGCGCACCGGGTGGCCCTCCTTCAGCAGCGAGCCGAACGCCAACGCCTCGGCGGTGGCCCAGTCAATGCCTGCGCCGTTTTCCATCATCTTGCGCTTGGCGTCCAGCTGACGCACGATTTTGGAATTGACCGTGATCTGCTCCGGCACGTGCGCAATGGCGAAGCCGATTTCCTTCAGCATGTCCGGGTCCACGCCGGTATCGCCGTCGGGATGCTCGCCTTTTCCTTGCTCGAAACCGGCCCATTGGCCCTCCAGCCAGTCCGCCTTGTTGGGGCGGAAGGTTTTGGCGGCTTCGTATTGCTTTTCGAAGAACGCTTTCAGCTCGGCGAACTTGCCCTTGGCCTCATCCTCTTTCAGCACGCCCTCGTCCATCAGGCGGCGCGCATAAATTTCCGCGGGCAGCGTGTGGCGGGTGATTTCCTTATACATCAGCGGCTGCGTGAACATCGGCTCGTCGGACTCGTTATGGCCGAATTTGCGGTAGCAGAAGATATCCACCACCACGTCGCGCTTAAAGGTCTGCCGGAATTCGGAGGCCAGCTTGCACACGAAATACACCGCCTCCGGGTCATCGCCGTTGACGTGAAAAATGGGAGCCTGCACGGATTTGGCGATATCGGACGGATAGGGGGTGAAACGGCTGTATTTGGGGCTGGTGGTGAAGCCGATCTGATTGTTGACGATGATATGCACCGTGCCCCCGGTGCGGTAGCCGCGAAGCTCCGCCAGCGAGAGCGTCTCCGCCACGCTGCCCTGCCCGGCGAACGCGGCGTCGCCATGCAGCAGTACGCCCATCACCGTGCCTTTTTCATCCGAGTCGCCGCGGATATCCAGCTTGGCGCGCACTTTTCCCACCACCACCGGATTGACCGCTTCCAGGTGCGAAGGATTGGCCAGCAAGGACAGATGCACCATGTGGCCGCCGATATCGCGGTCGGACGAGGTGCCGAGATGGTATTTGACGTCGCCGGAAGCGCTCACCCATTCGGGGAAGTCAAGATTGCCGTGGAAAATGGAGAGCAGCTCGGCATAAGGCTTGCCGAGAATGGTGGTCAGCACGTTCATGCGGCCGCGATGCGGCATGCCGAACACGATCTCCTTCACCCCCAGCTTTGCCCCTTCGCGCATGATGGCTTCCAGCCCCGGCACCATCGCATCGCCGCCCTGGATGGAAAAGCGCTTGGTGCCCGGATATTTCACGGTGAGAAACTGCTCGAACGCCTCAACCTCGGCCAGCGTGTCCCAGATGGCTTTTTTTTCCTCGGCGCTGAATTGCGGGTGGCCGCGCACCTCCTCGATTTTTTTCTGAATCCAGCTTTTCTGCTCCGGGTGCTGGATATGCATGAATTCGACGCCGATGGTGCCGCAATAGGTTTCGCGTAAAATAGACACGATGTCGCGCAGACGCGCCTTCTTCAAGCCCAGCAGACCGTCCAGAAAGATTTCCTTGTCCATGTCGGCGTCGCTGAAGCCGTAATTGGCGGGGTCCAGCTCAGCGTGGTATTCATTCACCTCCAGCGCCAGCGGATCAAGATTGGCCAGCAAATGCCCGCGCACGCGGTAAGCGCGCACCATCATCATGGCGCGAATGGCCTCATGCGCGAATTTTTCGATCTCCTCCTGCGGAACGCCGCCCTCCGCCTTGCCCTTTCTGCCTTTGGCGTCGGCGGCGGGTGCGGCTTCCGGCTCGACCACGCCGATCACGCGCGAGCGGGTTTCCGCCCAGGAGGCGCTGCGCGGCTGGGGGCCCGCGCCGTTGGTGTTTTCGCGGAAGAACCGCCGCCAGCTTTCATCCACGCTGTCCGGGTTTTGCAGGAAGCGTTCATACATCTCTTCTACGAAGGTGGCGTTGCCGACGAATAACGGTGCGGAAGCGTCAAATTCGCTGTTGCTGGGCATGGGCGATCCTAAGTTTTTATGCTCACAATCAAGGGAATCAGGCATTACAGAGTGCGAAAAGGAAAGTCTACAACGAAAGTCTATACAAATCCTTACAGGGCAGGATGCAATGCCTGTAACAGGACGAGAATTTTATCAGAGAAAGACAGGTGCGTCAAATGGATGGCGCTTGCGGCCAAGGCATTAGCGGTAATAGACCGGGGGCGGCGGGGCAATGTAGACAGGCGCGGCGTAAACCGGTGCCGGCGGGGCGTAGTAGGGCGCCGGATAATAGCCGTAATAAGAATAATACGGCGAAGCGTAATAGGACGCAGCAACCCCGAACGGTGCCACGTACAAGTAAGGATGATGATACCAGTGGCGGTGATGGTTCCACCCTTCCGCATGAGCCGGAAAGGAAAACGCCGCTATTGCCAGCCAGGCGGCGATAATGGAATAAATAAATCTACGCATAAACTCCTCTGTTGTTGTTCCATATTCTGGTCGAGTTCACGATACATGAAAAGCTATGGGTGCTCACCCTCCTGCCTAGTGGGGTCCGGACGATGGGCAGGGCGCTCGGCAAGCGCGGGCTTATGCGACTGCTGCTGCTCCGCGTGAGGGGAAGGCGCCGGGACGGGAGCAGGAGCCGGGCGCACCGCTTGCGCTTGCGGCGGTAGTGGATGCGCCGGTGCAACTGGCGGCGGCGGTGCGGCGGCAACCGGCGGTTCCGCATGGGGGTAAGGCGGCACGGCCGCATGTTTGGCTCTTTCACTGAGCGGCGGTGACGTGGCTGCGCCGCGTGTAATTCGCACCGGCGGCGGCGATGCCGGTTCGTGTGCGGCGGGTTGGCTGGAAGAGATGGACACCGGCGGCGCGGGCGGCGCAGGATGCGCGACGGCGGCAACCGGCGTTTGCGGGTGGGGCGCGGGGCGGGCGAACGTTGCCGCCTCATGCGCGGCGGTAGCCGTCACCGGCATTGCGCGTCCGGCGGAAAGCTCATGATGCGGCGTATGCTCAGGCGGGACGGAGGCTGCGCGCGGGCGTGCGGCGGGAACGGGCAAGGCAGTGGCTTGCGCGGGATGCACCGCCACCAGCTGCGCCGGCGGCACGCTCACTTGCGCCTTATGCACCGGCGCTCCGTGCGCGAAGGCATTGGCGGGCACCACGGTGGCCGCCTGATAATTGGCATACTGCGTCACCGGGGCATTGACGATGTTCGTGATAGTGGTTTGATTCACCGTGACGTTGGTATTCACCCTGTGCATATAAGCATCGCTGGCGTGGTAATACGGATGAAATGCTTCATGCGGCGCCAGCGGCACCCAGCCTACCGGACGTTCGCCGAAAGAGAGGGTGACGCTGGAACCCAAGAACGCCACCAGCGCCGGGGCATACACCGGATGGGCGACCGGCTCGCCGGGAGACCACCCCCAGCGGCCATGAAGCTCTATCCAGCGGCCGTAATGGAAAGGCGCGAATCCCCATGGCGCTTCGTCAATCCACGTCCAGCCCCAGGGCGGAATGAAGGCCCAATGCCCATAACGGTAAGGCGCCCAGCCCGCCGCGATATAGGTGGGATACCACACCGGCCCGTAATCGGGCTCGGCGTGCCATCGCCCGTAAGCATCGAGGTCCTGGTAGCCGGGTATGGCGGGCGAAACATAACGCCGGGCTTCCCCGGCCTCTTCCTGCCGTTCGCGCGCCGACGCCCATTCATCAAAGGGCGTGAGGTTGCCTTGCGCCAGCATGACAGCAAGCGGATCGCCGCCGATCACCGCGCTTTCACCGGCGTGAATGATAAGCGGCTGGCTTTCCGTCTGCAGCTGCGCCTCGCCTTCCAGCGTGCTTACCTGGCCGGACGGCTGCTCAGAAGAGGCTTCAAGATGATAATGGCCCGGGCGCAACAGGAACACCTGTCCGTAAGGAGTGACCACCTGCATGCCGCCCGGCGGAACCGCGCCCACGTGAACGTTCAGCGTTCCCTGATCAAGCTGGACGGCGGCCGCCGAATCGTCCAGCCGCGTCACTTCCAGCTCCGTGGTCTGATCCATACGCAGCTCCGCGAACCCGAGCTGAATTTCGGCCCGCGCATCGGCATCCGTCCACAGGGACTGCCCGATGGCGACCGGATAATTCAACCCGGCGGCAGACCATTCGCCCTCTCCCTCCGCGTGCCATGCCACATTTCCCTGCACGTAGCTGAGCCGGCCCGCTTGCTCGGGCGGATCGGCAAAGGCGGCGGAAGAGAGAAGCGGGAGGGAAAGGAGCGCGGCGAGCGCCGCAAACGACAGGGATATGCGCATGGTTTCCTCCGTGATTCGCCCTCACTATAGCACGCGAAACTGCCCCGGCGCTTGCCGCAGGATTACAAATAAGTAAGGGAGTAATGGCTATTCAACCACCCCATGGCTGATGAGGACGGATCCCGTTATCGTCCATCACTTGGTGCGTCGGACAATCTTCGGCAACGGAGCGGCGTGATGAACGCGGCCTTATTGAGCGCCTTACTGCCATCGATCTTGCGCTCGCAGCGGGAAACGATCTCGACCGTTTGCTGCGCTTATGCTAGCGATCCAGCGAATACGTGTTCTTGTCGTCGGTGTAGATGGCCGTATCGTTCATGCCAGGCCGGTTATAATAGATATAAAGCACATTGGCAGGCTTCGGTTCAGGCTCCCACGGATTGAACGGTTTGACCACCTGACGCGTAAAAACGGGAAACACGCTGCCGAAGGTATGGTCGTAACGCACGCTGAAGCGGTCGCGGAAGTCGGGGGTCATAATGACGTTGGCCACCACAATGCCGTCCGGCTTAAGCGCGCGTTTAACCTCACGCAGGAATTCCCGCGTCGTCGTTTCCATGGGGACGGCGATCATATTGGTGTATACGTCCACTACGATAAGATCATAGGCTTGGGACTGTCCGTGCAGAAAGGCCCGCGCGGAAGTGGCGACGAAGCGTTTATTGGGCAGCAGCGGCTTCTTCAGGAAATATGTTTCCGCCACGTCCTTAAGCGCCGGGTCGATATCGACATACGTATAGCGGTTATGCGCATCCTCCAGCCCAAGCGTAAATCCCCCTGCGCCGATCATCAGAATGTCGCGGGGCGGGTTCGAGGCGCGAAGCGGCGCTAAAAAAATCTCGTCGATATACCGGATATAGGCGAATCGCTGTTCCGGGTTTTCTGCCAGCTTGGAAGAGGAAGAGCGGTTGGTGAACAGCACCCGCGCTTCTTCCCGCGGCAGGTCATGCACGGTGACGGTATTATAGGCGTTGTCGGAAACAATGCTCAGCGCCCGCATGGTGTGGGGGTTGTTGAGTATCA
>JAFATP010000064.1 GCA_019243895.1 Alphaproteobacteria bacterium | reverse complement strand
GGGAAAAGCGCCCCGTCTTTGCGCCGCGCCTGCGTTTCCTTGCGTATGGCGGCGGCCTTTCCGCCGCCGCATTCCGGCAGCATGATCTCTATGTTGCGCCCGACGGCCTCCTGGCTGGTGAAGCCGAAAATGCGCTCGCAGGCAGGGTTGAAGCTTTCGACGGCGCCCCGCGCATCGAACCCCATGATGCCGTCCAGCGCGTTGTCCACGATGGCGCTGAGGCGGGTTCTCGCCAGCTCCCTGGTTTTTTCGTAAAGCTTTTCAAGCTCCTCGTTGGCTTTCTGCAGTTTGCGGTTTATGTCCGCCACTTCCTGCGCGCGCAAAAACACCTCGAGTTCCATCTGCCCGGCACGGCTGCGCAGCACTTCATTTTCTTCAAGCCGCGCCAGCCCCTCCTGCTTCAGCTTAATGAACTCCGTGACGTCTTCCACGCGATGCAGGATATACGCCACCTTGCCTTCCCCGTCGAAAACGGGGCTGTTGACGGGGCTCCAGTAGCGCAGCTCGAACGCGCCGCCTTCCGCTTCCGGCTTGCGGATGTCGTATTTCTGCACGGGGATGGTGTCCGCCACTCCTTTTTCCACCACCCGCAGGAAGGAGGCCTTCACGCTGCGCATGCCGGCGCCGGTGGGATCGTTATCGGGGAAAACGTCGAACACGTTGCGGCCCACAATCTGCTCGCGCAGGGTCATGGTGGCCTGCAGATAGGCATCGCTGGCGGCGACGATGGAAAGATCCGGGCGCAACACCAGATAAAGGCCGGGAGCCGATTCGAACAGCACCCGGAAATCCGGCGCATCGGCAACCGCTTCCTTCTGCACTGGGGCCTTGGGGGGCATATGCTCCTAGTATAAAAGAAATCAAGGGGAAACACCACCATTCTACGCCGCCCCCCGCCCCCGCGAAAATAAAAACCCCGGACGCCGCACGGCGCCCGGGGCGGATACCGCCGCTAACCGCGGCGATATCGAAATTAATCCAACGGTTTAGTAGCCGGAGGACGAGGTGGAGCTGGTGCCCATCTGGCTGGTTTTCGCCTTCCTATGCTTGCGCGCCTTCTTCTTGTGGTGCTTCAGCACTTTCTTATCCATATTTTTTTCGGTCTGCTTTTCGGCGATGGCCGTTTTGTCGCCGGCAATGGCCATGCTGTCGGCAGCCTGGCCGCCCATATTGCCGCTGGCCTTATCGGCGGCTTTGGCGGCGCGGTCCTGGCTCAGCGCGTTCTGATCCTTGGAAAGGGCGGCGTTGTCCTTGCCGATCGCATTGCGGTCGGATTGGATGTTCTGCTGGTCCTGCTGCTGTTGCATCATGCTCTGCGCGAACGCCGCACCGCTGAAGGCGGCGGAGCTGACGCCGATCAGGGCGATGCTGATGATCTTCTTCATACTTTTCTCCTTTAGGGTTAAATCATTGAAAACAGTAAATTCACGGCGACACGTAGTGGGAGTGATATAAATTAGATATATTTTTTTTCAATCGAATCCTTTGCCTAGCGGTGCCACTCGTGCCAGTCGTGATCGTGATGCCGCTCCCATTCCCGGTCATGATCCCAGTGGCGATGATGCGGATAGTAATAATAATACGGCGAATAGTAATACGGCTGGTAATACGGGCGTTCAACGATCACCGGTGCCGGCGCCGGAGCCACCATCACGGGCGGCGGCGGCGAGCCGATTTCCACGCTGATCTGCGCGTATGCGGGGGCCGCTGCCAGCGCCATCAGCGCAGAACCGAACCAGAGAGCTTTTCTCATAAATTAATCCTTGCGAGAGTTGCACAAAGAGGGATGATGTTCCCTCCACGTTCTTATAGGATACCGCATGCACATGGCACAAGGATGATGTGCAGATTAAGGATAATTCATGTGAAGAGGCGAATTCACGTGCGCCCGCGGAAGGCCCGCGCCGCAAGAAGTTGACTTTTTACGCCGCATCTGACATCTGAACAGGCTCCCGCGGCTTTCGCGCCGGCGGGCATTGCGCCGGAGGGGTGGCCGAGTGGCTGAAGGCGGCGGTTTGCTAAACCGTTATACGGTTGTAAAGCCGTATCGGGGGTTCGAATCCCCCTCCCTCCGCCATTTAGTTTGCTCCCGAGAGCACAGTCTCCGGGCGGCATTTATTATCCCGTAGTTCCGGTCGGTTG
>JAFATP010000061.1 GCA_019243895.1 Alphaproteobacteria bacterium | reverse complement strand
CCGTTTTATCCGGATGCTCGATAAAGGATTAATGAACCCCCACGCCTCCGGCCCGGGCGGCGACGGCAGGCTGATGCCCTCTGCGCAATTGGCGTTTCAAGCGGGCCGGGAGTCTTGGCAGGAAAAACTTTCCGCGCCGCATGACGCGGCGGGAGCGCCGCTCTGGGTAGCGGTTTAACCTGAATCAATTCGCGCATCATGCGCGACACCCGCTTGCATCCCGGTGCCGAAAAGCGGATAATAAGCCGTACTTCAGGTATTTCAGGGAGTTGCCATGCGCTTTCGTGACCGCAAGGAAGCCGGCGAACAATTAGCGGCGCGGCTGGCCGCCTATCGCGATATGCCGGATGTACTGGTGCTCGCGTTGCCGCGCGGCGGCGTGCCGGTGGGGCTGGAAATCGCCGATGCCTTGCATGCGCCGCTGGACCTGCTGCTGGTACGCAAGCTGGGTGTGCCTGGACAAGAGGAATACGCCATGGGGGCAATCGCCCTGGGTGACGTCGTGGTGTGGAATAAGGAGGCGCTGGCGATGATTCCGCTGCCGCAGAGCGTCAAAGAAAAGGTGGTGGCGCGCGAACGGCAGGAGCTGGAGCGTCGCAATGCGCTGTATCGAGATGGCCGGCCCATGCCGGACGTGGCGGGCAAAACGGCGATTATAGTGGATGACGGCCTTGCCACTGGTTCTACCATGCGCGCCGCCATACAGGCGCTGCGCGCCCAGGCGCCGGAAAAGATTGTGGTCGCGGTGCCGGTGGGCCCGCCCAGCGTATATGAAGATGTGGGCGAAGCGGATGAGGTGATCTGCCCTTACACGCCGTCCGGATTCATGAGTGTGGGCGGCGCCTATATGAAATTCCCGCAGTTGACGGATGCGGAAGTCAACCAATTACTGTCCCTCAAGCGAAAGAGATCTGCATGAAAATCATTTTTTTCTTCGTGGCATTGCTTGCCTGCGCCGCGTGCGACACCATCGGCAACTGGATGGATAATCTGGGGGAGCATATGCCGGTGGTGGGCGAGCGCTGCGAACACTGGCAATGCCTCACCGAAGAAGGCCGCCAGCGCAGCGATGAGATAAAACAGGAGAAGATGCGCCCCGCCCCGCCCCCGGGCGCGCCTCCGGACAAGGCAGCAGCGGCGCCGCCCGCCCCGTCCACGCCGGGCGCTAAGGGTTAGCGCGGCAGCAGCCGCGTTAATTCCTCCACATATGCCTTAAGCTCGAAATGATCGCTGCGGATGATTTTGGCATATTCGCTAAGCATTCCGCGTTTGGCCTCCACCAGCTTCCTCTGCTGCGGCAAATCCACCGGCACGCTCGCCGCCTGGGCGTAATCGCGGTAAAGCTCGTTATTGTATTTGAATCCGTCCACCACTTTCTTGCATTTATTATAGCAGACCACGATAGCTTTGCGCAGCGCCGGGTCTTTCACCAGGCCGATCTTCGAGGCATTGGTATCGTAAATGGTGAAATAATCCTGGGTGAGCGGGTAATAAAATTCCAGCGCCTCGCCATCTCTCAGTTGTTCCACCCGCTCGCCGACGCGCATCATGTGAAAATCCCACAGCGTGCTCATCTCCACGCCCATCGCCTCCAGCATGTTCTGCATCTCTTTTTCGTCCTGCTTCTGCTCGCGCACCACGGAGGCGACGATGCTCTGCCGGGCGGCATAGAGGGTGAACACTCCTCCCACCGCCGCGCCAATCAGGCCGGAGGCGAAGCCGAAAAGATTCTGCATGAGGGCTTCGGAGAGCATGCATCGCCCATACAACGCTTTGCGGAAAAACGCCAGCGCTATGCGCTTATCTATTGGCTGCGCGGCTTCCCGCCGCGTTGAATTCGGCGCCGAATATGAAGATCATCGCGCTTAACTGCATGAACAGCAGGGTGATCACCACTCCGCCCAGGCTGCCGTAGGTGAGGTTATAGCGATTGAAATAGGCCAGATAGAGCGAAAACAGCGTGGCCAGCAGCAGCCATACCGCCGAGGCCAGCAGGGCCCCCGGCAGCACGCGCCGCCAGCGTTGCCGCAGCGCCGGCAGCAATTTATAGGCGGCGCTTAAAAACAGAGTCAGCAGGAAGTAGGTCAGCAGGTAGCGTCCCAGATTCAGCCCGCGGATGGCGCCCGGCAGCAGCATCCCGTGCTGCTGAAGTGGCTGCAGGATCAGCGGCGCCGCCACAATCAGTGCCGAGGCGAGCAGGCCGGTGACGGCGGCGGCTATCACAATGAAGGCATCCTCCGCGTAGCGCTTCCATATAGGCCGCGTGGCGTGTGTCTCGTAAGCACGGTTCAGTGCCAGGCGCAGCGCTTCCACGCCGGTGAACGTGGCCCACAGGGTGCCCAGCGCCCCCACCGTCAGCAGGGTTGGCTGCTTTCCGCTCAGGATGTCGCGTGCAATCGGCAGCAGCGTATCCGCCACCTGCGCGGGCAGGGCGCTCATGATGCGTGAGAGCAGGTTCTGCGCAAGCAGCTCCTCGCGGAAAAATCCTGCCACGGCGAAGAGAAAAATAGTGAATGGAAAAAGCGACACCAGCGCCGTATAAGCGATGTAACCGGCCAGCTCCGAGCCGTTGTGCCGGAAAAGGTTCCGCAGCGCCGCGTTAAGGTCCGAAAGAATCATGGTCGGTTGTCGCCAAGCCCTGTGCCGCAGAGAGACGGCACGGCGGAAAGATTAAGAGCGTTTTGCGTTCCGCGTCCAGCTTTTTAAGTCATTCCACCATTGCTGCAGCTTGGCGTCTGTCTTATCCAGCAGGGTGGGGTCGTTGCGCGTGATGGCCTGTTGCAGTTGCTCCGCTTCCTTGCGCATGGCGGCGATGGCATCGCGGTGGCTCTTATACTGGTCATCCTTTTCCATTTCTTTCAGCGCGCTTTCGGCATGGCGCAGCGGGTAACGCGCGCCGTCGTAATTTCCGGTCGCCACAAACACGCGGGCCAGCGCGATATTGTCTGTCGCCTTCTCCAGCGGCAGTTTCACGCGGTCGTCAACCTTAATAACCTCATCGCTCAAATCCGCCAGCTCACTCCGCGCGTTTTCAAGCTTGCCGGCGGCAATGTCGGCGTCCGCCTTGTCGAGCCGCTTCTGCACCCTGGCGCCGGAAAGGTCCAGGCTCACATAGACAATCTCGGCATCCGTCACCGCCAAGCCCTTGCGCGCCCAGAACGGCCCGTTCTTCATCACTTCCATTTTCACCGGCCCGGTGGCCAGCGGGAAGTAGTGATAGCGGGCGGCGGGCGCGTAATTATAAGAAAGGCGGCCCGCTTGCCACTGTTCGGCCGGTTGCGCCGGCGCGGCTGCATTGGCGATGGCAAGCGTGGCGCGGGCGCGGGCCAGATTATCCTTGGCGGCGGCGCCGTCATTCACCGCCAGCGCCACGCGCGCCGTGTTTACATATTCGATGAACCGCTGGGCGGCCATGCGCGGGTCTTGCGTAACATCGGCTGTCCCACCGGCGGCGGCGGCCTGGGGGGCGGAGGGTGGAGTTTGCGTCGTGGCCGTTTGCGCCATGGCGGGCTGCGCAGCCATTGCACCGCTGACCAGCGCGCACATGAAAAGGGTATGGTGCTTCATAACAATCTCCAGGCTATTGAGAGGGAGGCTGGGTGGAGCGTTTAATCTCCGCGCCGGTATCTTTCACCGCGTCGCCGAGTTTTTCTCCGGGGGTGCGGCTTTCCAGCTGGCGCGCCGCTTTATCCACGCCTTGCGGCAGGGTGTTGACAGCATCGCTGATTTTTTGCCCGGGCGTGCGGCGATCCGGCATGGTGAGAAACGCATACGCCAACACTCCCACCAGCACCGCTAAAAGCAGGGCCGTAACGAGCTTGCGGGTGTCGGCGTCAGTCATGGGCTCTCCTTTGATGAAGAAATTTCACCATGGGGAGCCGGGCATCAGTAAGCGATGGCGCCTATGCGCGGTAGCAATAAAAGGGTGATAAAAACGACGGCTCCCGTGGAAGATTTTAATCCTTCCGCTCCACCTTATGCGTCAGCAGCCCTTCGACGAAGGAATCGGCAATGCCGGTGAATTTGGAGGCAATCCCGCCATGACCGGCAATCTGCCGCGGAAGATCCATGAGCCTGCGCGCATAGGCCGCCGTGACGGCGGCCAGTATCAGCGTCACCAGCACGCTGATGCCGCCCACCATCAGCAGCGCCGCTGATTGCTCCAGCCCATGCTCCAGCAGCATCCGGTAAAACAGATACATGCCACCCACCAGCAACGCCCCCAGCATCATCGCCGTAATGACGCCCAGAATTGCCAATGTCACGATGCCGGAGAGCAGGCGGTGCAGCAGCGGGAGCGTGGAAAAAGCTTTACCCATGGACACAATACCAATCAGCTTGCCTAAGGAAGGCATAGGAATACCGGAATAAAAGGAATGTCTTTGCCGTGCCGGGTGCTGCGCAGGCTTAGCGCCGAAATAAAGCTCCGAGAAGAAACCCCGCAGCAAGAGCGATCAAGCTCGACTGCACCGGTTTATTGCGAATCTCGGCAGCAACGGTATCCGTGACGCCGGTCAATTCATCGGTGGCGCAGTCCAAAGCGCCGCGCACTTTACGTCCGGCGTTGCGTGCCACATCGCACAGATCGTCCGTCACTTCCTCCAGGGCCCGTTTTGCATCGGACTTGCCGCCGGCATTATCTTTAGAATTATACATGAACTTTCTCCTCGGTTACGGTTACAATTACAGTAAGTAAGAGCCTATCTGGTAGACCCCTCCGGCAGATAGTCGATCTCCACCTCCACGCGGCGGTCTGGCTGCAGGCACGCGATCAGATCCTTACGCGACAGATTGTTCGGGCAGTCGGTTTTCGGCTCCGATTTGCCGAACCAGCGCGTTTCCGTGACGCGCGAATTAACGAAGCCGCGCGACTCCAGATAATTGCGCACGGTTTCAGCCCGTTTCTTGGAAAGCTTATCATTATAGGAAACGCTGCCGATGCGGTCCGCATAACCAAAGATGCGCGCTTCCTTCACCTGCTTATCCGATTTCAGCGTGTTGGCCAGGGAATTCAGCTTGGTGCGGGATTCCGGCGTCAACGCGGATTTATTGAAAGGGAAATACACGGTGCGGTCTTCCTTCGCGATGGTCGCATGCATGGGTGCGGGAGCCGCCACGGCTTTCGGAGGTGGCGCTGCGCCACAGGCATCGGCATCGCTCATCCATTTAGTGCGCACGCAATTGCCGAAGCTGTTCACCACAATGTGGCCGCCACTGTCATGCACAACATCGCGGTTATCGGCTTCCGCTGCTATCGCCGGAGTGGAAAGCGTCATGGCAGTTGCCGCCAGCGCCAGGAAATACCGTTTCTGGATGGAATGCATGGAATCCTCCCGGATGCCTTAAATGAATAATACAGCGTTCAGCTAACAAACGCAGCATAATATGGCATGCCTATGCTTAAGAAACGATTGGCGAGGCTAAAGGAATCGATAAGAAATTAATAAATTTTCAGCTCTATCCGACGACAAAAGGCTGATTTCCTGCGATACGCTCATGATCATGGAAATGGAAAAGAATGTTTGATATAATGAGCTCTTGCGGCGCATGCCGCTCTATGTGACCCGGCGATAAACCTCATACCATAGGAGGGGCTATGTCTAAATCTTCCCGTTCTCGGCAGGCACATCGTTCCAGCGAATCAAAGCCCGCCGCTCACCCCCGGCACGTCAAGGAACCGCCGCAACTCAATATCCCCGGGTCTCCGATGCTGCCGCTGCATTCCATACCCTTCGGCAATCTGTTGGAAAATGACTGGCCGGTCTTCTTTGCGCTGCCGATACAGATGATGCGCCTCAGTATGATGCCGTGGATTGCCTGGTCGCCGTTCGGCTCGCTGTTCTCGGAGTGGATGAATCCGGCGCCTCCTTCCGACAGTCAAAAGCCCAGGTAATCGCCGCCTCGCCGATTACGCGGCGTACGTATCGGAGGGATGACTGGTCTTGATGTTCTGGGTCTGCTTATCCACTTCGTCTCTGGTCAACCCGTAATGCCGCTCCACCGCGGCGTAAAACTTATTCCTTTCGCTGGCGGCATCGGAATAAAAAGCATCGAGTTCGCTCTCGGTGAGCCTACTCCATGCGGTTTGCAGCTTGGCTTTCGGCACGTCGTATCCGCCTTTGAGTTCCTGCGTATCCATAAAACCTCCTTAATGAGCCCGTCACCATCTTCGCGTGGCGGCGATACTTCCACTGTTTCAAGCTGCAGCTAAAGAAACCATGCCACCTGTGGATAGAATCGATAATATATTGATAAAGGACAGCGAAGTTTGGGTACTGAGATACAGCTTAAGGAGCGGGCGGACTTAACTCCACCGGTGTCACCGGCGCCGCCGCTTCGGTGGGTTCCTCTTGCTGTAGCACGGCCGTTGGTTCCCCGTGCCTCTTCGATTTTTCCGGTTCTTCACGGCCCCGTGCGCCGCGGTAATAGGAATAGAATTTCAGGTTTTCCCGCGCCTGCTCGGGCGGCAGATCGCGCAATCCCATGGAAAGCGCCTTACCGCGGTCCCCGCTAAGCCCGTACGCCAGGGCCAGGTTTTGCCGCATGGTGGCGGTGGCGGTGGAAGAGGCTACCAGTTTTTTCAGGATGGCGATGGCCTCGTCATATTCCCCCGACAGCACCAGCGACAGCGCGAGATTATTGCGCACGGCGGGCGTATCCCCGCCATGGGCAATGGCCTCGCGGTATGCGTTCTGCGCTTCGTCATGGCGGTTCAGGCTGTCCAGCGCCACACCCTGGCCGTTATACGCTTGCGGGTTGTCGGGCGCGCGCTCCGCCGCCTGCGTATACAGCGGCAGCGCTTGGGCGGGCTCGCCGGAAGCCACCAGCGCGGCGCCAAGCGCCAGCAGCACTTCCGTATTCTGGGGCTGAAGCTTTCGCGCATCCTGCAGCACGGCCACGGCAGCCTGCGGCTGGCGCATCTGGCGGTAAAGCGAGGCCAGCGCCAGGTGTGGGGTGATATCGTCGCCGGAGATAGCGGCGGCCTGGCGGTAAAGCTCGGCGGCGGTGGAATAATCTCCGGCCGCCCGTGTGCCATTGGCCAGGCGCATCAGGTTCTGCTCTTTCTGTCCGGCACTTTCCGATTCGTCATGCTCCGGCGGCGGCAGCGGGTCGCATGATGCGGCGATCAAAGGAATAAGCACGGCGGCACACAGGCGAAAGGCGCGGAGCATGCGACGGAGTCTAAAGGATTGGCTCCTTCAAGCAACTCTTAAAGCGTGTTCCACACCCTCGAAGTTATTGGCTCACCCGCAGATTGGCCAATGAATCGCCGATGGCCTTGAAGGCGTTATCGAGATCGGCATTGGTGGGTGAAAGGAAGAAATAGCTGTTCTGCGTGGCGCAGCTTTGCAAGAGGGTGGTATCCACATCGCTGGAACTGCCGAAACCAATGGTGTAAATAATGATGCCCTGCTGCTTCATGGCGGTACATAAAGCCAACGTGCGGCTGTTCAGCGTGTTTTCAGCGGTGCTCTCATTGGTGGTTCCCAGCTGGCCGTCGCTTAAGAAGCCGTAAGCGGTGTAGTTGCCGGGCGTATAGTGGTTCACGCCGTCCGTCATCAGGATCACCACCTTGTTCATCTTCGGCGTGTTGTAATCCAGCGGCAGGCTGTTGGTGTTCATCTCGCCGCCCCACAAGCCGCGCCAGCGGGGCGAGATCATGCGCCACCCCCACACCATGCCCAGATCGATGTCGGTATCGCCGCCCGCTATCATGGCATTGATGTTGTTAAGGATGGTGCTCTTGGTGGCCGTCATCGGCGTCACCTGTTGCGGGCAATAAAGATTCGGACCCTGATGGGTTGAGTCCAGCGGCGAAGCATAGGTGGTGGTGGTATGGCCATGCGAGGTCGTAGTGGTTTTCCATACGTTATACGGGCTGCTGCTGGGGAAGAAATATTGCTGGAACAGCTTCACCGACGGCGGGTCATCCGACGTATCATAAGGAGCGCTGCGGGCCATGACGCAGCCCATCCAGCTGGTGGGAGTCCAGTTGATGGTGGCGTCATAAGTGGTGTCCATCCTGCCGGTATACGACGTGCCGATATTCACCGCCTGGGTGAACGGCACGATGCCGATCCATAAATTGGGCACTGTGGTGTTGCTGCCATAAAAATTATTCACCAGCGTGGCGGCGGCGGTTTTCAGCGCGGAGATTTTGGAGACGCTGCTGTTGCTGGAATTCACCGGATCATTCATGGAGCCGGTATTATCCAGCACCAACACCAGCTCCATGCCCTTGCTGGAGCGGGTAATCTGGGAATTGGCGGTGACCGTGACCGTGGTGATGCCCACCACGCGCATGAAGGTGGTCGGCACCGTGGCGGTGGCGGAAAGCGAGATGGTCATATTATCGGAGCTGACCGTGCTGTTCACCGCGGTGACGGTGGAGCCGAGATAGCCCGCCGGATAGTTGGCGTTGAAATATTTGTTCACTTCGGTGGAGACGGTGGCGGTGTTCACCGTGGCGCCCGCCGCCAGCCCCGCCGCATCCAGCGAGCTGGAGAGCTTGGATTGCACCATCTGCACGCGGCCCATATCCACCGCCATGCCGGAAAGCCCCACCAGCGCCACCAGGCTCATCCCCACGATGGGCAACACGGAGCCGCGC
>JAFATP010000253.1 GCA_019243895.1 Alphaproteobacteria bacterium | reverse complement strand
CTGTATCACCTGGATAACCGCCTGGTGGCGGTGGGGCTGATTGTGGGGCTGGATTACGCCAGCCCTTATCTGAACCCGTATCAGGAGTTTCAGCGCTTGAAGACGCATCCCGCCATCCGCCCGCTGCTGGAGAGCGGGCGGCGCATCGCTTACGGCGCGCGGGCGTTGAACGAGGGCGGGCTGCAATCGGTGCCGCAGCTGGTTTTTCCCGGCGCGGCGTTGATCGGCTGTAGCGCGGGGTTCGTCAACGTGGCGCGCATCAAGGGCTCGCATACCGCCATGATGAGCGGCATGCTGGCGGCCGATGCCATTGCGGACGGCGACCTGGCGCGCTATCCGGAGCGTTTGCGGCAATCCTGGGTGTATGAGGAGCTTCACCGCGCCCGCAACCTGCGCCCGGCGTTCCACCGCTGGGGGTTATGGAAAGGGCTGGCGTATGCGGCGCTGGATCAATATGGGTTCGGCGGTCGAGCGCCCTGGACGCTGCATACCGCGACGCCGGATCACGCGATGATGAAACATGCGGCCGTGTGCACCCCCATCGACTACCCGCCGCCTGACGGCACGGTCACGTTCGATCTGATGTCTTCCGTTTATCTTTCCAACACGCATCACGAGGAGGATCAGCCGCCGCATTTGCAGTTGAAAGATCCCACCCTGCCGGTGGAGGTGAACCTGCCGTTTTACGACGCGCCGGAAGAACGGTATTGCCCCGCCGGGGTTTATGAGCTGGTGCAACACCAGGGCATGCCTAAACTGGCGATTCACGCCGCCAACTGCGTGCATTGCAAAACCTGCGATATCAAAGACCCCAAGCAGAATATCGTGTGGGTGACGCCCGAGGGCGGCGGCGGGCCTAATTACGCGGAAATGTAATAGATTCAAGGCTGTCACCAAATCTTAACTTGGCCGTACATCCGCATACGGTATGCTGTGAGCATGAACGAATCTACCGTTATACCGGAGCAGGAGGAAACCGGCCTAAGCAAGTCGCTGAAAATTATCGCTTATCCTGTTTCCGCGCTCACCGGTTTTTTGTTCGCCAAACCGCTGATCCGCGATGCAGCCTATGATAATCTCAAAGATTACGGGGCGTTTCGGGATTCCCAGCCTCAGCATGTGGAAGAGTTGAAACAGATCGTTGAGCGGTTTCATCAGCATCAGCCGGTGAATATTCTGGCCGACACCCGAAAGGCGCACGAGGCTTATGGGGCCCGCGTGACGGAGCGGCTTAATGAAATGGGCTTGGGAAGCTTGACGGAGCAATGGAGATTCATCCACAAAACGCAGCAGCAAAACGCGCTGATGACGGGTTTCACCGCCGGGGCCATTTCACTGGGTGCATTGCTTACGGTTGCAAACAGTAAAACATTCGCCCGCGCTTTGGCCAAAAAGGACGAAACGGCCGAGGAACGGAAGCCTTAACCGCGGCGAACGGCTAGGCAGCCACGTCCGCGTTGGCGTATTTGACCGGCAGCTTGGTGGCGGCGTCGATGGCCAGATTGCCGTCCTCATACATGGCGGCGATGTATTTTCCCACTCCGCGCTGGATGAACAGCACCGGCTTCACTTTTTTGCCCTTATAGCGGCGAAGTTCGGTAACTTTGCCACGGTTTTCCGGATTATTCTTGCTCATAAACGATAGACTTCCTTATAGAGAAAAGATTACGCTTCCTGATTGATAATCCTAATGTTATATTCCCGGATTGCAAGCCATTTTTTGAGATTCATGCCGCCCTCACGCTCGCTTTTTCTCATTGCCGTAAGCCTGGTCGGGCTCTATGGGGCGGCTGCGTTCGCCGAGGGAAAACCCTCAGCGTCCGCCGTCCCTGCCGCCGCCGACGCCGAAGCGCCCGTCCCTGATATCGGCGCGCCGGCCGAGGCCAAGCCGGAGCGCCCGGCCTATAGCAGCGGGGATTTTCTTTCCGGCCGCTTCGCCGGAGTGGCCGGAGACCGCGCCAGCGCCATCGCCTATCTTGAGCAGGCATTGAGCGAAGACCCGCAGAACCACGCGCTGGCGGGGCAGCTGCTGGTGCTTTATCTCTCCGTCGGCGATATTCCCAAGGCGGCGGAGCGCGCCCGTCAGCTGCAAGCGGATGCCGACCATGAGCGTATCGTGGATCTGGTGCTCGCGGTGGAGGCGGCCCATGACGGACAATTCGCGGAGGGAGAAAAAGCGCTCAGAAACGCCTTCTCCCAAGCCAAGGGCGTCATCTGGCTGCCGCTGTTGCAGGCGTGGCTGAAGGCCGGGCGCAACGAGCTCAAAAAACCGCTACAACCGGCGGATATCCTGCCCGAAGGCGAAACCAAGGCACCGCCGTTTTTAGCGTATCACCTGGCGCTGCTGAATGATTTCGCCGGTTTTCCGGAAATGGCTGCAACGCAATACGCGCTGGCGGTGGCGGACCCGCAAAAAGCGCCGTTCCGCGCCATTGAAGCGGCGGCCGATTTTTACCGCCGCCACGGAGAAAACAATAAGCTTGCCGCGCTGAAGCTGGCCTATACGGCGGCGCATCCCCAGATGTCAATGCTGATGGATAGCGACGACGCCTCGCAGATGGCGGCGCTGATGAATGCCCATGAGGAGGAGCGGCAATCCACGCCTGCGCTGATCAATACGCCGCAAGCGGGCCTGGCGGAGGTGCTGTTCACCATGGCCAGTGTGCTTTACAGCGCGGAGGCGGCGCAGGATACGATTCTTTACCTGCGCATGGCGCTTTACCTGCGCCAGGATTTTTCGCTGGCGCAATTGCTGCTGGGAAACGTGCTGGAAAACGAAGGCGATTTTGCCGGGGCGGCGGCGGTGTACGGCGCGGTGAACCCCAAAAGCCCGCTGTTTTCCCGCGCGTTGCTGCGCAAGGCGTACATGGTGGAGGCGCAAGGCAAGACGGAAGAAGCGATCAAAATGCTCGATGCCCGTGCCGCCGCGCATTCGGATGAATATGATACCTATGTGGTGAAGGGCGACCTGCTGCGCAACCGTTCGCGCTTCGCCGAGGCGGCGGAGGCGTATAGCCAGGCATTGGCGCGCATCAATGAGCGGGAGCCGCAGCATTGGAGCATCTTCTTCGCGCGAGCCACGTGCTTTGACCGTATCGGGCGCTGGGAGCAGACAGAATCCGATTTGCGGGAAGCGTTAAAACTCGATCCCAACCAGCCGGAAGTGCTGAACTATCTCGGCTTCAGCCTGCTGGAGCGCAACCAGCGCCTGGAAGAGGCGAGGGAGCTTATCGAACAAGCCTATGCCTTGCAGCCGGATTCGGCGCAGATCATCGACAGCATGGGGTGGGCGCATTACAAGACCGGCGACATCGACGGCGCCGTGCAGTTCCTGGAGCAGGCCATCGAATTGCTGCCGAGCGACGCCACCGTGAACGATCATTTGGGCGATGCGTACTGGCAGGCCGGCCGCAAGACGGAGGCACGCTATCAGTGGCAGCAGGCTCTGTCCTTCAAGCCCGAACCGAAGGAGGAAGCGGTCATTCGCCGCAAGCTGAAAGAAGGCCTGCCACCGCTGCCTGCGGCCAGCGTGGCGGAAAAGAAAACGCAACCCGTGGCGGAGCAGGCGGAGCCGAAAGAGGAGAACGCGGCTCCCTGATTCCGCATGCAGCTTTCCCTTTCCGCACCGGCCAAAATCAATTTATTCCTGCATGTCACGGGGCGAAGGCCGGATGGCTATCACCGGCTGCAAAGCCTGGTGGTTTTCACCGAGCTGGCGGATGAATTGCGCGCTGCCCCGCATGAGGATCTGACGCTGGAAATTACCGGGGCTTTTGCCGGGATGCTGGCGGGTGCGCAGGCGGATAATCTGGTCGTGCGCGCCGCCGAAGCGCTGCGCCGTGCCGCGCATGTCCGCCAGGGTGCGGCATTGACGCTGGAAAAGCGGCTGCCAGTGGCGGCAGGGATCGGCGGCGGATCGGCGGATGCGGCGGCGACGCTGCGCCTCCTGCCGCGCCTGTGGAAGAAGGCGATCGATGAACAGACATTGCAGTCCGCCGCCGCCGCGCTGGGCAGCGATGTGCCTGCCTGTCTCCTTGGCCGTTCCTGCATGATGGAGGAAAAAGGCGAACAGCTGACGCCGCTGCGGCTTCCGTTCACGCTGCCGCTGGTGCTGGTCAATCCCGGCGTGCCGGTGGCCACCGCGGAGGTTTTTGCGCGCGTGCGCCCGCCCTACCGGGAAATCCTGCCGCATCCGCCACGGTTCCAGACAGCGGAGGCGCTGGTGGCATGGCTGGGGCCGCTGGCTAATGATCTGGAGCCGCCTGCCCTGGCGCTGCACCCCGTGATTGCCGACGCGCTGGCGGCGTTGCGGGCGCAGGAAGGCTGCATGCTTTGGCGCATGTGCGGCAGCGGGGCGACCTGCGTTGGCATTTTCAGCGATGCGGCGGCGGCGCGCGCTGCCGAGCAGCGCCTTTCCGGCGTTGCTCCGCGCTGGTGGGTGCGCTACACGCAGACAAGAGAGGAGCGCTGAACCGGAATGCCCACCAAGCACAATAAAAAACGCTATCAGGCCCACGCGAAGCCGGCGGTGATCATTCACTGCACCGGGCGCGTTTATCTGCGGTATCGCGATGAAGAAGAAATCGCGCGCGCCACCAAGGGCGACCTCATGCTCTTTCCCAGCGTGGAGGCATTGCAGACGCTGCACCAGGGCGAATACGGGCTGCGGGGGTACGCGGGATATTTCAAGCTGGACGTGTTTGACGGAAAGTCATGGCAGCCGGTGCGGCTTACGGATGTTTTTCGGGGCCGCGAACATTATTTCGGCAAGGGGGAGCGCCCCGCCGATACGGCGGCCGTGTGCGAGGAAGCATTGGCGGCTTTGGGGAACTTTGCATTAAAGCGCACCTATCGCGAGCATTATGCGCTGGTGCAGGCGCCGATGGCTGATGCGGAAGAGCCGGGACAGGCAAAGTAAATTTTTTTTGGGGCTGAAGTAGCTAAGTGCTAGTGCTTGGTGTGTTTATACCAGTATTTAAGCTGGGTTAGCAACTCTTGGTGCGTGCCTCCATTGAAGCGCCACTCGCACTCCTTCAGGAA
>JAFATP010000175.1 GCA_019243895.1 Alphaproteobacteria bacterium | reverse complement strand
CGGCGGAGTCGCTTATCAAGCGCACCCATCTTCCTATCGAATGGGACGCCCAGCGCCGCGTTCTCGGCTACAACTAACCCAAAGCGAACCGCCAAACCGCTCGACGGAGAGAATCCGCTCTAATCCCGCTGCGAGCCGCATCGGGATCGCCATCTCCGCTTCGCACTGGAACAGACCCCGCGCGTAGCGCCCGATAGCGGTCATATCTCTAAAAAGATATTATATATCAATATGTTGGCGGAGAGAGTGGGATTCGAACCCACGTTACGGTTTCCCGTAAACACGCTTTCCAAGCGTGCGCCTTAAACCGCTCGGCCATCTCTCCGCGTGCGTGCGCCGCTGGCGTGCCGCAGGCCGCCATGCTTAACCATTGGGGCGAATAATGTCAATGTCAGAGCTTCTTTCCGCCGGATGCGAACCAGGAAAAAATAAACATATCGAAAATTTATTATCCATCCGGAAAAACTGACGCTTCACCACAAAGGGAGGTACTATGAAGAAATTGCTGCTGTTGACATCCAGCCTGTGCGCGCTCGCAAGCAGCCCGGCGCTTGCGCAAATCGACGTCCAGATCGGCAACCCCCGCCCGATGGTGGTGGAACAGGAATATCCCACAGTGGTGCGCCACCCCGTTTACCCGTATTACTACGGCCACCGGCATGATTATTACCGGGAGCGGGAATATTGGGAAAATCACCGTCACGATTATGATCATGACCGCGATCGTGACCATGATGAGTGGAACAACCGCCGTCACTAAGCCGCAAGCGCTCCTTGCGATAAAGCCATTGCCGGAGGCGAGGGGGAAAGCGTAGTATCCCTGCGCAGTGGCAACAATCATGTGTATGGGCAGGCGCAGCCGTGAGTGCGGAAATAAGCACTGATGCAGAGCATTCCACGGTGCGCTTAAGCGGGTCGCTCACGCTGTATGATCTGCCTCAGGCCGCCGGGGCTTTTGAAAAATCTCTGCGCGGCCTGGCGGGCGATCTCGCGGTGGATGCCTCCGCCCTTGAGGAGCTGGACAGCGCCGGGGCCCTGCTGCTGATGGGCCTGCGCCGCAACCGGCGCATCACCTATAAGCTGAAGCCGGAACACCGCGCGCTGTGCGAGCTGGTGGCCGAGGCGCAGGTGGACCCGCCGCCGGAGCCGCGTCCGCCTTCCGCCGCCCGCGAAATCGTCGAAAGCATCGGTAAAAACACCCTGAACACCTTGCAGCTGCTGCTGGAGATGATCGCATTCCTGGGCCAGGGCGCGCTGACGCTGCTCGCGGGCCTGCGCTCGCCCAAGCATCTGCGCCTTTCCGCCATTTGCCGCCATATCGACGAAACGGGCATCCGCGCCATACCCATCATCTGCCTGATGGCGTTTCTCATCAGCGTGGTGGTGGCGTATCAAAGCGCGCAGCAGCTGAGGCCGCTGGGCGCGGAGCAATACACGGTGAACCTGGTGGGGCTTTCCGTACTGCGCGAGATGGGCGTGCTGCTGACGGCCATCATGGTGGCGGGCCGCTCCGGAAGCGCCTTTGCCGCCGAAATCGGCGTGATGAAAGTGCGCGAGGAGGTGGACGCGCTGCGCGTGCTGGGGATCAGCCCGTTCGAGATACTGGTGATGCCGCGGGTGCTGGCGCTGCTGGTGAGCCTGCCGCTGCTGACGTTCATCGCCATGATCATGGGGCTGGCCGGCGGCGCGGTGATATGCGCCGGGCTGCTGGGCATTCCGTTGGAGCAGTTCGTGGAGCGCCTGCGCGTGGTCACGCACGGCAAGGATATGTTCGTGGGCCTCATCAAGGCGCCGGTGTTCGCTTTCCTGATCGCCATCGTGGGCTGCATGCACGGCATGAAGGTGGAAGGCTCCGCCGAAAGCGTGGGCGAGCATACCACCACCTCCGTGGTGCAGTCCATTTTCCTGGTGCTGGCGGCGGATGCGTTTTTCTCCGTGCTGTTTCAGCAACTGGGCATATGAGCCAAACCGTTCTCTCCGTGCGCGGCGTGGTGAACCGGTTCGGCGAGCACGTGGTGCATGACGGCGTGAGCTTCGACGTGCAGCGCGGCGAGATCGTGGGCGTCGTCGGCGGTTCCGGCTCCGGCAAGACGGTGCTGCTGCAGACCATGGTGGGTCTGCGCCGCCCGCAAGCGGGCGAGGTGACCATCTGCGGCGAGAAGGCGGATGCGCTGAAACCGCACGAATCGCCGAGGCTGTTCGGCGTGCTGTTCCAGCAGGGCGCGCTTTTTTCCGGCCTCACCGTGGAGCAGAACGTGGCGTTCCCGCTGAAGGAATATGCGCCGCTGCCCAAAGCCTACCGCCGCATGCTGGCCTACCTGAAAATCGCGCTGGCGGGGCTGCCGCAGGAGGCGGGCGTCAAATATCCCTCGGAGCTCTCCGGCGGCATGATTAAGCGGGCGGCGCTGGCGCGCGCGCTGGCGCTTGACCCGCCGATTCTTTTTCTCGACGAGCCGACTTCCGGGCTTGATCCCATCGGCGCCGCGGAGTTCGATCGGTTGATCCTGGACCTGAACCACAGCCTGGGCGTGACGGTGGTGATGATCACGCATGATCTGGACACGCTGTTTTCCATCTGCACCCGCGTCGCGGTGCTGGTGGACAAGCAGGTCATCATCGACACCTTACCCAATTTATTGAAAAACGAGCATCCATGGATTAAAGCTTATTTTCAGGGGCCGCGCGGGCGCGCGGCGGAACAGGCGGGGCAGGCGGCGCGTGGAACCGAATAAGAACTACTTCCTGGTGGGAATCTTCGTGCTGGCCACGGTGGCCGCGAGCGTGCTGTTCGCCCTGTGGCTGACCGGCGCCAACCGTACGGAATACTATCTTTACCGCATCCGCTTCGCCGAATCGGTGAGCGGCTTGAATGTGGGCAGCCCGGTGAAATTCCGCGGCGTGGATGTGGGAAAAGTCACGCAGATCTCCATCGACCCGGACAATAGCAATCTGGTGCGGGTGGATGTGCGCATCGCCGAGGGCACGCCGATTAAAACGGATACGCAGGCCAGCCTCAAATTGCAGGGCATCACCGGCGCTTATTACGTGGAGCTCACCGGCGGCAGTCAGGACATGCCGAACCTGAAGCCGCCGAGAATAGGCGGCATTCCGGAGATTCCGGCCAAGGCTTCGGACATCGCCGCCATCGTCAACCGCATGCCGGAACTGATCGATAAGGCAACCGTGGTGGCCGACCAGCTCAGCAAGCTGGTCAATAATGAAAACGTGGCCGCCTTCAGCGATATGATGGGGCACTGGAAAAGCATCGCCGCGGCGCTGGACCAGCAGACGCAGCAATTCTCCCAATTGATCGACCAGGCCACCGCCGTGGCCAACGACGTGCACCAGATCACGCATGATTCCAAGGATGACATCCGCGCCACGGCGGACGCCCTGAAAGAATCGTCGCGCCAGCTCAACGCCCTGATCGCGCGCACCAACCGCGCGGCGGGCGGCAGCTATGAGGAGTTTTACCAATTGCTGGTGGAAATCAAGCGCACCACGCGGGATTTGAGCGGGCTGGCCAAGGAGCTTGAGGAAAACCCGTCGCGTATCATTTCGCCGCAACAGCAGAAAGGCATCCCCGCCCCATGAGACAATACCTTGTTTTGGTGATGCTGTCTGCATTGCTTTCTGCCTGCGCGCTGCTGAGCAAGCCCGCCCCGGCGCCCGAGCTTTACATGCTGAAACCCGATCCCGCCGCCGCCGCGGCGGAAACGCTGCCGCTTACCATCCGCATCGCCCTTCCGGAAGTGGCGCCGGGGCTTGATACCGCCCGCATCGCCGTGCTGGAGGCGGACAACAAGCTCATCTATTACACCGGCGCGGCATGGGCGGCGCCGCTGCCGCAGCTTGCGCAGGAATTCTTGTCCGACGCTTTCGGGCGCTCCCGCGCTTTCCGCATCGCCGGCAGCGATCAGGAGCCGTTGCGCACCGACGTAATGCTTTCCACCGCCATTCACGAATGCCAGGTGGACATGAGCGGGCCGCAGCCGGTGATCCGCCTGCGCTTAACCGCCACCCTGCTGAACTCGGAAACCCACCAGGCATTGGCGGCGATTCCGGTAGAGGAGACGGTGCAGGCGGAAGCCAACCATATGGCCGCATTGGTGGCGGCTTTCAACAAAGCGTTTAACGCTGCGGCGCAGACCATCATTCCCGCTGCGGCGCAAGCCGCCAGGGCTGCGGAATCGCAGCGCGAGGAAATGCCTTAGGTTCGTTTTAATCCTCGTATTTAACCGAGCAGCCATAGGCGCGGGTGGAAGCGACCGCTACCGGTTTTCCCGCCAGCAGCGCATTCACGGCATCCATCACGTAATTATCCGCGGTTTTGACATCTCCCTGATCAAAGCTCGGCTTGTCGTCGATGGCACCCGCATACGCCAGGCGGCCCGACGGGTCGATGACGAACATATGCGGCGTGGCCTTGGCGCCATACAGCCTCCCCAGCGTGCCCTTCGCATCCAGAATATACGCCGAGGGAGAAGCCTTCATTTCCGCCACCCAGTTTTTCGCCTGCTCTACCGTCATATTGCCCTGCTTGCCGGGCGCGCTGGAATTGACGGTGAGCCACACCACCCCTTTTTCCCGTGCCGTGCGTTGCAGCGATTGCATGTTACCGGAGCCGTAATGCTTGCGCACGAACGGGCAGCCGGGATTGCTCCACTCCATCACCACCACCGAGCCTTTATAACGCGCGAGCGATTGCGTCTGGCCGCTGATATCCTGCACCGAAAATGCCGGTGCCGGCTGGCCAATTTCCGGCGTATCCGCAAGCGCGGCGGCGGGAAATAAGAATAAGGCGGTAAGAAAGAGGCGAAGCATGAGGCGCATAAATTTCTCCTGTGCGTATAATGGAGGAAATAACTTAGCCGAAAATGACAGGTAGTGCCATTTTTACTTAGGAGCGGCGGTCGCCTCTTCTTCGGTGAGACGCCTGAATTGCTGCGCGAACTGGTCGCGCGTGAATTGCGCCGCGGCCGATGTGCGGTGGCCGCCGCCGCCCAGCCCCTGACGGCCGATATGCGCCGCCACTTCGCTGGCATCCGGCTCGCCGCCGGAGC
>JAFATP010000284.1 GCA_019243895.1 Alphaproteobacteria bacterium | reverse complement strand
GCGCGGCTGCCGGATCAGCTCGGCACCCTCACCGGGGAGCTGATGGAACCGGTGGCATCCCGGCTGATGGCAAGTGCCGATGCCCTGTCCGCCTTGCTTTCCGCGGCGTCGCTGGTGAGCATTCTGCTGCCGGAGCGCGCGCCTCACCCCAGGATTTATCAGTCGATGCACCAATTGGTTGGTGAGCTGACTAAGGGAAATTTCCTATCCACGTACGCCCAGTTCGAATTAGACCTGCTGGCCGAGGGAGGATTCAGGCTCGATCTTTCCGCCTGCGCCGCCACCGGCGCCACGGAGGAATTGGTGTATGTCTCCCCGAAATCTGGCCGCGCCGTGTCGCGGGCGGCGGGGGAGCCTTATAAGCAGAAGCTGTTGCCCCTGCCCGCATTTTTCACGAAACCTGCCCATTGTCCGCCGGATGATGCGGAAATCCTTGCCGCGCTGCAACTTACCGGGTATTTCTTAAGCCATTGGATGCTGGAACCGCACGGGCGCACCCTGCCCGCCGCGCGACGGCGCCTGATGCAGATGTTTCCCTCTTATGCCGAGTCCGCTTAATGTCTCCCTTATTGCTCGTCGCCCTTGCAGTGATTACCGGCATGGTGCTGCAACGCTCGAAGCAGCCGTTTCTTCAGGTGATCGGCATCGCGCTGCTGGCACTGGCCGGATTGTTCCTGGTGTGGCAGCTGCTGACCGCGTTCACCGGCAGCCGGTTGCTGCATGCCTTGCGTTAGGTAGAAAGGCATGAAGCAGAAATCCGGCGCATCTCCGGCACAGGTGGTGGAGGTTTCCTTTAAGCGGGCCTTGGAAGAGCGTTACCTGGCCTATGCGCTTTCCACCATCACCGCGCGCTCCCTGCCCGACGTGCGCGACGGATTGAAGCCGGTCCACCGCCGATTGCTGTACGCAATGCTGCAATTGCGGCTGGACCCGAAATCCGGCTTCAAGAAATGCGCGCGCGTGGTGGGGGACGTCATCGGCAAATACCATCCCCACGGCGACACCGCAGTGTATGACGCAATGGTGCGGCTGGCGCAGTCTTTCGCCGTGCGCTACCCGCTGGTGGACGGCCAGGGCAATTTCGGCTCCATTGACGGTGATTCGGCCGCCGCCATGCGTTATACGGAAGCACGGCTGACGGACGTGGCCATGGCGCTGCTGGAGGGCATTGATGAGAACACCGTCAATTTCCGCCCCACTTATGACGGCGAAGATGCCGAGCCTATGGTCCTGCCCGCCGCTTTCCCCAATCTGCTGGCCAACGGCGCGGAAGGCATCGCCGTGGGCATGGCCACGTCAATCCCCCCGCATAATGTGGGCGAGATATGCGACGCCCTGCTCTATCTCATACAGCGGCCGGACTGCGCCGTGGCCAAGCTGGTGCGTCACGTCCAGGGGCCGGATTTTCCCACCGGCGGCATCATCGTGGAGCCGCAGGCGAATATACTGGCGGCCTATGAGAGCGGGCGCGGCGCCATCCGCATGCGCGCGCGGTGGGAAAAGGAAAGTTTAAGCCACGGGCTGTATCAGATCGTCGTCACTGAAATTCCCTACCAGGTGCAGAAATCGCGGCTGATCGAGACGATCGCCGAGATGTTCAAGGAAAAAAAGCTGCCGCTGCTGGGGAATATCCGCGACGAATCTGCGGAAACCATCCGCATCGTGCTGGAGCCGCGCAGCCGCAGCGTGGATGCGGAAATGCTGATGGAATCATTGTTCCGGGCCAGCGACCTGGAATCGCGCTTCAACATGAACATGAACGTGCTTTCCGCAACGGGCGTGCCGCAGGTGATGAACCTGAAGCAATTGCTGCAGGCGTTTCTTGATCATCGCCACGAGGTGCTGGTTCGCCGCAGCAACCACCGGCTTGAGAAAATCGCTCACCGGCTGGAGGTGCTGTCCGGGCTGCTGGTGTGTTACCTGAACCTGGACGAGGTGATCCGCATCATCCGCGAGGAGGATGAGCCGAAGGCTGAGCTGATGCGCGCTTTCTCGCTTTCCGACGTGCAGGTGGAGGCCATTCTCAATACGCGCCTGCGTTCGTTGCGCAAGCTGGAGGAAATGGAGATCAAGCGCGAGCACAAGGAGTTGAAGGCGGAGCAGAAGGCGCTGAATCAATTGCTGAAAAATGAAAGCTCGCGCTGGGAAACGATTGCGGAGGAGATTCGCGGTATCAAAAAGCGCTTCGGCGCCGGCGCGGCGGGCAAGCGGCGCACCGTCTTCGGCGAAGCGCCGGCGGCGGGCAAGCCCATTTCTATCGAGGCCTTCGTCGAAAAAGAGCCGGTCACGGTGCTGCTGTCCAAAATGGGATGGGTGCGCACGCTGAAGGGCCATGCGCTTGACCTCGCGGACGTGAAATACAAGGAAGGCGACGAGGCGCGCTTCACGCTGGAGGCGCAAACCACCGACAAGCTGCTGGTCTTCGCCAGCAACGGCCGGTTTTACACGCTGAATGCAGACCGTCTGCCCCGCGCCACCAAGGCGGCGGCGGGAGAGCCGGTGCGGTTGATGATCGACCTGCCCCAGAGCGAGGATATCGTCGCGGTGGGCGTGCTGCGCCCGGAGGCGAAGCTGCTGGTAGCGTCCAGCGCCGGCAAGGGATTCATCGTGGATATGAGCGAGGCGGAAGCCTCCACGCGCGGCGGCAAGCAGATTCTGAATCTTCCCCCAGGCGGCAAGGCGGTGCGTTGCGTGCCGGTGGAAGGCAATGCCGTGGCCGTCATCGGCGATAACCGCAAGCTGCTTATCTTCCCTCTCAACCAGCTGCCGGTGATGAAAAAAGGCCAGGGCGTCGCCCTGCAAAAATACAAGGGCGGACATTTAAGCGATGTTCAGGTCTTTACGCTGAACGAAGGGCTAAGCTGGCAAATCGGCGAGCGCATGCGCGTGGAAAATGACTTGCGGCCCTGGGTGGGCAACCGCGCCGATGCGGGCAGACTGCCGCCCAACGGTTTCCCCCGCAGCAACAAATTCACAGGATAGACAAAACTCTTCGCCGATGGCAGATTTAACGCCAGCCGTGATGGTGGTAATCATATCCCCGGCCGCCGTAATGCTCCGACCCCCAATATCCTCCCACTGCCACGCCCACCGACGGCCCGTATGTATAATAGGGGGAAGAGTAATAAGGATACGAATAATAGGAAGGATAGCTGGCGTAATACGGATACTCCGTATAGGCGTAAGGCGCGGGTGCGGGCGCCACCACGCAGCCGGATAAGCTTAGAGCCGCGGTGAGAGCACCCGCGGAAATGAGGAATCGAAAAGGAATATGGCGCATTCTGGAATCAAAACGCGATTCCCATAAAGAATCCATCGGATTCGATTACTTCAAATCGCGCGCCACCTCGGCTTTTTTTAGTAAGCTATTGACTCTCTCGGCTTCTTCGAAGGATTGATCCAGCTTGTAATGCAGCTTCGGCATATAGCGCAGCGCCACCTTGGCGGCCAGTAGATGGCGGATATACGGGCCGGATTCGCCAAGGGCCTGCATCACATCCGCCTGGTTGCTGCCGGCCAGCGGCATGATAAAGACGGTGGCGTTGCGCAAATCCGGGCTTAGCCGCACTTCGGAAACGGTAATGGATGCGCCATCCAGCACGGGAATATGCGTTTCGCCGCGCAGAAAAATCTCTGACAGCGCATGGCGGATTTCCTCGCCGATGCGCAGGGGCCGTGTGGGGTTTTTAGGCATGGATGCTGAACATTTTCACGGTGCGATAGATATTCGATAGATATTCATGCGGCTACACGGTGCGCGCCACCTGCTCCACCTCAAAGGCCTCGATCATATCCCCCTCGCGGATATCCTCGTAATTCTCGAAGGCCATGCCGCACTCGAATCCGGCTTTCACTTCCTTCACCTCGTCCTTGAAGCGCTTCAGCGTTTTCAGCATTCCCTCGTGAATCACCACGTTGTCGCGCAGCAGGCGCA
>JAFATP010000255.1 GCA_019243895.1 Alphaproteobacteria bacterium | reverse complement strand
GAAATCCAGCGGGTCATAATAGCCTCGCTGCTCCAAGTCAATGCGCCTGGCGTGGCGCTTGGCCCGGTAGCCGATGAGCCCGCCCTCCTCGCCACTACCGCGCAAATCCACGGTGAAGCGCAGCATGCCCTTTTCCTCGCTGAGCTTCTTTTCCTTGTCTTCCAAATCCACCAGCTCGCCCTCGTCCAGCAGACGCTTCCATTCCTGGGGCGGAATGGAATCCGGCGTGTTGCCGCGGGCGCGGGTGAAGCGCAGCTGGTTCAGCCGCGTGCCGGTTTTCACTACCACGCTGAAGGTGCGAGGCACCACCTCCACGTAAAGCTTGCCCTTATATCCCTTCTCCACCTGGTCAAAGGCGATGCCTTTATCGGCGATCAGGCGGGTGAGAATGTCCAGCCGCCCGGTGGAGCTTTTGGGGTTGGCAAACCCCGCCACCTCGCTCTTCAGATAAATCTCCTCCAGCAGGGGAATAACGTATACGCGGCCCTTCTCCAGCACGGCGCCGCCGCGCAGGTCTATTTTAAAATCATCGGCGCGCGCGTCCAGCTCGCGTATTTTTTCCATCACCGTCAGCTCCGCGCCGGGAAGGAAGCTAGTGTCCACGGGATAGGCGCAATATCCCAGCCGCAGATCAATGCTGGCGGGCTGGATCTGGTCATCCGCGATGGCGGTGAGAATCTCCGCCGGCTTGATCTCGCCGTTGTCCCGCATCTCGAGGATCGCCTGATAAGGAAGAATGCCGGTGTTGCGCAAGACCGCGGAAGCCTCCGGCGCGTCCATCCTGTTCACCGCATCCGCCATCGCCGTCAGCGCCTTTACTCGAATTCCATGATCAGCTGATCCATCTGCACGCTGTCCTTGGGCTTCACATGGATCTTCTTCACCGTCACCTCATGGTCGGCATGGATGACGTTCTCCATTTTCATCGCCTCCAGCACCACCAGCTCATGCCCCGATTTCACATGATCCCCCTCTTTAACGCGCAGATGCACGATCAACCCGGCAATCGGCGCGTTCAGGCAGTTCTTGCGGCCGCCGTCTTTCGGCTTCGGCATATATTCGGCCAGCTCAGCCACGCGCGGCGTGCGCACTTTCACCACCACGTCCGAGCCGCCGTAGCTTAAGAAAAATCCTTCATCCAGATAACGGATTTTCACGCTCACCAGCTTGCCGTTGATGACGGCCTGAAACAGACGCCTGCCCAGCCGCCACGAGGTGTGCACGGAAATCAGATCGCGCACATGCATGATTTCATAGCCCTCGTCGCGCGTGCGCACGTAAACGGGGTAATACTGGTCGTCCACGCACACCACCCAGCGTGCGCCGATGGCCCGCTGACGGTTCGGCAGCTGGCCGCCGATCTTGGCGGCGCGTTCGGCGTCGCGCAGGAAAATGGTGATGGCGGTGCCCAAGAACACGCGTGTGGTTTCCGAGGTGAGCTCCGCGCCGATGAACCCGCCGGGATATTCCTGATCGATGAAGCGCGTGGTGATGTCGCCGGCGGCGAAGCGCGGATGAGCAAGAATCGCCTCAAGAAAGCTCATGTTATGCTCGATGCCGCGCACGATGAAGGCGGAAAGCGCCTGGTGCAGGTGCTCAATGGCTTTATCACGGGTGGGGCCGTGGCTGCATACTTTGGCCACCATCGGGTCGTAAAACATGCTCACCTCGCCGCCCTCATACACGCCGGTGTCGATGAGAATATCATGCACGTGTTCCGGCTCCGCATACCGCGTGATGCGGCCGGTGGAAGGCAGGAAGCCGCGCTTGGGGTCTTCCGCGTAAATGCGCGCTTCCAGCGCCCAGCCTTGAATGTGAATGTCTTCCTGCGCGAAGGGCAGCTTCTCGCCGTCGGCGATGCGGATCATCTGCTCCACCAGGTCGATGCCGGTGACCAGCTCGGTGACGCGGTGCTCCACCTGCAGCCGGGTGTTCATCTCAAGAAAATAAAATTTCCGGTCCTCGTCGACGATGAACTCCACCGTGCCCGCCGAATAGTACCCCACTTCGCGCGCCAGCGCCACCGCCTGCTCGCCCATCGCCTTGCGCGTGGCGTCGTCCAGAAATGTGGAAGGCGCTTCCTCGATGATCTTCTGATGCCGCCGCTGGATGGAGCATTCGCGCTCGCCGAGATACACGATGCTGCCATGCTGGTCGCCCAGCACCTGGATTTCGATGTGGCGCGGGTTCTCGAAATAACGCTCAATGAATACGCGGCTGTCATTGAAGCTGGAGCCGGCTTCGCTTGCCGCATAACGAATGCCGTCCAGCAATTCCTTTTCGTTGCGCGCCACGCGCATCCCCTTGCCGCCGCCGCCTGCCGCCGCCTTGATCATCAGCGGATAGCCGATCTCCTCGGCGATTTTCTTGGCTTCCTTGTCCGACGTCACCACGTCCAGCGTGCCGGGCACGGTGGAAACACCCGCTTTGATGGCGATCTTCTTGGATTCGATCTTGTCGCCCATCTTCCGCACGGCCTCGGCGCTAGGGCCGATCAGCGCCACGCCCGCGCGCTTCAGCCGCTTGGCGAACTCGGCGTTTTCGGAAAGGAAGCCATAACCGGGATGCACCGCCTGCGCGCCGGTTTCATCCACCGCGTTCAGGATGCTTTCAATGTTGAGATAGCTTTTGATGGAGGGCGAAGGGCCGATATACACCGCCTCGTCCGCCTCCTTCACGTGCAGCGCCGCGTGATCCGCCTCGGAATACACCGCCACGGTGCGGATGCCCATCTTTCGGCATGTTTTTATGATGCGGACGGCGATCTCGCCGCGGTTGGCTATGAGAATTTTTTCAAACACGCAGGCTCCTTCCCAAAGGATTTTTACGTTAGCGCATAGAGCTGCATAATTTCAACAGGAATACAAGCGTTTCAACATTGGATAAAGATCAATTCGTTGCGGCGACCAGATGCAGGAAAAGCACGGCGACGATGCACAGCTCCGGCAAACAGAGCCGCACCTGCGGATTATGCAGCGCCGGTGAGTGGATGGCGATCCACACCAGCAGCCATAAAGGAAGGAAATAACGTCCCTGCGCATAAAGCCGCCCGTCGAATAAATGCGCGCCCGCATCGAACAACTGCACCGCGGTGATAAGAAGCAGCGCGGTCGCCATGGCAATCGCCATGCACATCAGGCGCTCGTTGCGGGAAAAAACGATCACCGCATCGCAAGGCATGCGCCGCGCCGCCGTGAACGCCCACAGCACCGTAAACGCGGTAAAGAAAGGAAGATAATTCCAGAAATGGTCAATATGCCCCAGTCCCCACATCTGCTGGTTGGTGATCCAGTGGCGATATTGGGACAAAGAGCCTAATTGGTTCATCATATTGCCCAGATACTCAAGCGGGCGCTGCAACAGCGTCGCCAGGCGGCGTCCGGCGCGCAGCGCGCTGAACGTATTGTCCTCGGTCTGGCCGTAGGTTTGCAAGGTGTAGAGGCTCCAGCTCAGCGATGAAGCGGCAGAAAGCCCCAGCAACGCCGCCGTCAGCAGCGCCCTGCGCTGCCGGGATTTATTTGTGCCCGCCGGCAGCAGCGCCGCCAGCGCCACGATGCCGATATACATGCTTTTGCATTGCCCGATCATCAGCGCGCTGCCTCCAAGCGTGAGGCAACCGCGCACTCCCGGCGCGATCCCGCGCACGCGGGCATTCAGCACCAGGGCGATAAAGAAGAGACAAATCTCGACGGTCAGCGCATCCGGCATGATATGCACCCGGTGCATGCACATGCTCGGCAACAGCAGCAGCAACAGCAGCGGCCATTTGAAAATCGGGCACAGCCGGAGGGTATAATAGCCCAGCGCGATGGTGAGGGCGGCGGTGACGATTCTTGCCAGCATCAGGCACCAGAAGGGCGATGCCCCGGCGATGATGCCTATGAAAATCCCCGCCACCTG
>JAFATP010000201.1 GCA_019243895.1 Alphaproteobacteria bacterium | reverse complement strand
TTGCAGGAGAAATTCGGCCGCGCGCTGCAGGACCGCGAGCGGTTTACTTACGGCTTCGAGGCCGATTTCCGCGTGGAGAGCTATCTGCGCCACCAGGGCATGACCTTCGTTGACCGCTTCGACGCCAATTCTTATTTATACCTGACGCGCGCCGCCAGCTATTTCGATCTCACCGAAGGCGGCAGGAAACCGCTTCACCAGGTGTTCGGCAATGCGCATGCGCGCTTCTGCGTGATCGCCTTCTCCAGCGACTGGCTGTTTCCGCCCGCCGAAAGCCGCCAGCTGGTGCGCGCGCTGAATGCTATCGGCGCCAATGTCAGCTTCGCGGAAATCGCCAGCGATCTCGGGCATGACGCGTTTCTGTTGAACGAGCCGGATTTCTCCGCCGCCGTGTGCGGGTTCCTGCACGGCAGCGCCGCCGCGCGCGCCGCTTACCGGCTTATGGAGGCCGAGGAATGAAAGCGCTCCGCGCCGATTTGAAAGTGATTGCGCGCATGATTCCGCCGGGGGCCAGCGTGCTGGACGTGGGCTGCGGCGACGGCGAGCTGCTTTCCTGGCTGCAGCGGGAAAAACAGGTGCGCGGGCGCGGCATCGAGATCAGCCAGGCGGGGGTTTCCCGCTGCATCGCGCAGGGTCTGGCGGTGATCCAGGGCAACGCGGATACCGATCTGGAATATTACCCCGACGGCGCGGTGGAGTATGTGATCCTGAGCCAGACGCTGCAAACGCTGCAGGCGCCCAAGCGCGTGCTGGAGGAGCTGGTGCGCATCGGCCGCCACGCCATCGTCTCGGTGCCGAATTTCGGGCATTGGAAGAACCGCTGCTACCTGATGTTCCGCGGCCGCATGCCGGTGACGCGCGCCCTGTCATACGCCTGGTATGACACGCCGAACATTCATTTCTGCACCATCAGCGATTTTGTGGAATTATGCGACGCGCTAGAGCTGGGCATCGAGCGCCGCCTCTATGTGACGGCGCAAGGCGCGCCCGCCATTTTCCACCGCAAGGGGCTGCTGGCCAATCTGCTCGGTCAACAGGGCGTATTCATGCTGCGGAAGCGGTGAGCCTGCTAATTTTGCGTTCAAGCGGCACGCAGCCTGCGCGCCTCAATGGCGCTAGTCCTCGCTTCGCTCGTCCATCGTTTATAATAACAAATGCGAAGCGGCCCTTACGCTTCGGCTTTGGCTTCCTTGCGGGGCTTGCGCTCGGCGCGCATGCGCGGCGCCGCTTCGATCAGGCCCGCCTTATGCAGAAAACGGTGCACGCGGTCTGACGGCTGCGCGCCCACGGAGAGCCAGTATTTTGCCCGCTCGGCGTTGATCACCACGCGCTTGTCGGCATCATCCTTCAGCAGCGGATTATAGGTGCCGATCTTCTCCAAAAAATTGCTGTCGCGCGGGCTGCGGGAATTGGTGACTACGATGCTGTAAAAAGGCAATTTTTTACGGCCGCCGCGGGCGAGACGAATCGTGGTGGACATGCGGTTCACTGCTCCTTGAATGCTTGCAAAGGGGCAATATCAATAAGGCAGGACGTGGCAAAGGTAAAGAGAAAAATATGGGCTGGCTCAGGCGCCAAGCTGCAATTGGGGTTCGGCATCAGTGCGGGTGCGCGAGCGGAAATCATTATGGGAATCCAACGACCTATCAAATCCAACATCCCCCTGAACCCGCACCAGCGGCGAGGGCGCGCCGGCTGCGTCCGGCAACGCGGGAGAGATAATATCCTCTCGTTGCGCGTGCGCCGGGGCCGATTTTTCCTGCCGGTGCTCATGGCCGTCTTTCTTGTGGCCGAACATATGATTGGTCATGGCGACTACCACCGAGGTGATCACCGTGAAATATGAATCAAGCGCCGCCAGCTTGGTATAGCGCTGCATGAGGGGCCGTGCGGCAAGCCGTTGCAGAGCAGGGCTGCCGGAAGCCGCTACTCCCCGGTTGAAAACGTTCAGCGTGCTGTCTTGCAGCGGCTTGGCCCATCCCACCTTATCCAGCATGGTGCCCGAAGCGGTGACCGCGGCCATGGCAAGGCCGCGCCGGGCGGCAACCTGCCCCCAGGTCTGGTCCGTCGGTTCGTCCACCATCGGCGGCAGATCATCTTCCGATGTGTGCCAGCTGACGTTAAGATTTTTATAAGGATAATTCTTATCCAGTAGCACATTGGAGCGATGCGTAAAATAACGGGCGTGATCTTCGGCGATCTTGAGCGGGATCATGGTCAGGTGGCCGCCGGTGGTGGACAGGCCCATTTCGGTGGCCGTCATCGCCAGCTTTTCTGCGCGCCGCGCATTCATGCCGAGGGCTTTCAGGCCGCTTGCGCCGCCATGCGCAATGGCATTGAGCGTCGGGCGGCCGCGGCCGTCCATCAGGAAATCCCATATAACCAGCGATAATCCAAGATTGGCGAAATAGCCGATGCCGGCGTAGGTGAATTTATTGAAGAAATTTTCGCCTATGGTGGGCTGATCCGGCATGGGAAAATCATCCGGCTCCGGCTTTTTTTCGGGCAGGGATGCGCGCGCGGTATCTTCCGGCGGCGCGCCGGTTTGAAGTTGCGGATTCTTTTCAGGCGTTTTCATAAGTCCGGAAATACCCCAACCTATAAATTACCATGGCTTCAGCCGAAAAATTATGAAGATTGCATGAAGAAAGGGGAGCGTATGCCCTTCAAAAGGAAGCGAGTTCGTTATTTTCCGCCGGTTTGCGTGAGGCCATTTCGATATGGCTCAGGGCGGGGGTGAAGCGGTCCGCATGTGGCTTGGCTTCCTTCGCGGCGGCGGACAGCGGCAGCTTGGCCGGACTATCCTCTTCGATTTTCTCGGCAAAAACCCGGCTGCCGACATACAGCAGCCCGGCGGCGGCGGCGGTGGCGAATCCATCGGTCGCTCCGATTCTCCCCAATTTGAAAAGCGTGGTTTCTTTGCCGTTTACATGCGTTGCCCGCCGCAGCGGCCCGCAAACGGCATGGGTGGCGAACGCTTCCTCGAACCGGTCAAACCGCTCTTTGCCCAGCACATGCGCCGCGCCTCGCAGGCTGGCAAATACCGCCGCCCAGGCGATCAAGCGCGATTTCGAGAGACTTGCCCAGGTTTGCTTTGGCTCCTTCTCTACCGTTATCTCATCCGCCGCCAGCTCGTCCGCTTTCTCGCCCAGATGCCGGTTCAATGCTGTCACCAGCTGAGGCTTTCTGTTCTCCATGGCCTTGACGCCCAGAAGCGCCACATTCCCTCCTTGCATGAGCGCGGTGGTCATTACCACATCCTCGGCGGCGTGAAGGCTCAAGCCCGCTTTTCCCAGGTGTCCGGCCGTCCAGCGGATCGCCTGCTCGCCGGAGGGGCTGTAACGCGCCCAGTATCCCAGCGGCAGCGACAGCAGGAACGTGGCAACGCCGGCGAAACCGCCATAGGTCAGCCAGTCGAAGAGCTTTTCGCCTCTGGATTCTCCGCTGGCCGAAGAGGGCAGGTTTTCAGCCTTAGGCCCAATATTCGGGGACGGGGCAGGAGAGTGTTCCTGCGCCTGGATACTCGCATTCTCGGCGGAAACAGGTCTTAGCTCACGCAATCGAATCTACCCTGAACAGAATTTCTCATTCTGTTTCAGTATACCAGAGGCAATGCGCGTGCTGTGTGAAGATTGCATGAACATAAAAAAGCCACGGGAGAACCCGTGGCTTTTTCGTAAGGACGGGGAGGAGGGGGTCATTTGAGACCCCCACCCGCTCCGGGGGATTAGAAATCCATATCGCCCATGCCACCCATGCCGCCCATGCCGCCAGCGGCACCGCCGCCGGATTTCTTGTCTTCCGGCTTGTCGGTGATGATGGCTTCGGTGGTGATCAGCAGCGCGGCCACGGACGCGGCATCCTGCAGGGCGCAGCGTACCACTTTGGTCGGGTCGATGATGCCGGCCTTGATCAGGTCGACATAATCCAGCTTCTGGGCATCGAAACCATAGTTGGAGTCGTTGCTCTCCAGCAGCTTGCCGGCCACCACGGCGCCGTCCAGACCGGCGTTTTCCACGATCTGGCGCACCGGGCTTTGCAGCGCGCGCTTGACGATGTGCACGCCGGCGCGCTGGTCGTCACTCTCCACCTTCAGCTTTTCCAGCGCCTTGGAAGCGTAAAGCAGGGTCACGCCGCCGCCCGGCACGATGCCTTCTTCCACGGCAGCTCGGGTGGCGTGCAGCGCATCGTCCACGCGGTCCTTGCGCTCTTTCACCGCCACTTCGGTGGCGCCGCCCACTTTCAGCACGGCCACGCCGCCCGCCAGCTTCGCCAGGCGCTCCTGGAGCTTTTCGCGGTCGTAATCCGAGGTGGTTTCCTCGATCTGCGCCCGCAGCGTGGTGCAGCGCGCCTCGATGGCGGTCTTCTCGCCTGCGCCGTCCACAATGGTGGTATCATCTTTGGTGATGACCACTTTCTTGGCGCGGCCCAGCGAACGCACGGTGACGTTTTCCAGCTTGATGCCCAGCTCTTCGCTGATCAGCTCGCCCGCGGTGAGGATGGCGATATCCTCCAGCATGGCCTTGCGGCGGTCGCCGAAGCCGGGAGCTTTCACGGCCGCCACTTTCAGGCCGCCGCGCAGCTTGTTCACCACCAGCGTGGCCAGGGCTTCGCCCTCCACGTCTTCGGCTATGATCAGCAGCGGGCGCTGCTGCTGCACCACCTGCTCCAGCAGGGGAATCAGCTGCTGCAGGCCGGAGAGCTTCTTCTCAAAAATGAGGATGTAGGGGTTTTCCAGCTCCACCACCATCTTCTCGGCGTTGGTGATGAAGTAAGGGGAGAGGTAGCCGCGGTCGAACATCATGCCTTCCACCACGTCCAGCTCGAATTCAAGGCCCTTGGCCTCTTCCACGGTGATGACGCCTTCCTTGCCCACTTTCTCCATGGCTTCGGCGATCTTCTCGCCGATTTCACGGTCGCCGTTGGCGGAGATGGTGGCCACCTGCGCCCATTCGGACTTGCCGGTGACGGGCTTGGACTTCTTGCGGATCTCGGCAACCACGGTTTCCACCGCCAGGTCGATGCCGCGCTTGAGGTCCATCGGGTTCAGACCAGCGGCCACGGCCTTGGCGCCCTCGGTGACGATGGCGTGCGCCAGCACCGTGGCGGTGGTGGTGCCGTCGCCGGCGAGATCATTGGTTTTGCTCGCCACCTCGCGCAGCATCTGCGCGCCGATGTTCTGGAACTTGTTGTCCAGGGTGATCTCCTTGGCCACCGTCACGCCGTCCTTAGTGGTGCGGGGAGAGCCGAAGGATTTCTCGATGACGACATTGCGGCCGCGGGGCCCCAGCGTCACGCCGACGGCGCGTGCCAGGATTTCCACGCCCTGCAGCATTTGCGCGCGGGCGTCTGATCCGAAGCGAAGTTCTTTTGCCATTGTTTTACTCCTGAGTTCGTTGATGTTGTGTAAACGGGTTTAGGCGGCTTTTTTCTTGGACGCGGTTTCCTCGATGATGCCGATGACATCGGACTCCTTGAGCACCAGGAATTCCTTGCCTTCGACCTTGATTTCGCTGCCGCCCCATTTGGTGAAGAGCACGGTGTCGCCCACTTTCACATCCATGGGGATGCGCTTGCCGCTTTCGTCGCGGGCGCCTTCGCCCACGGCCAGCACCTTGGCTTTCTGCGGCTTTTCCTTCGCCGTATCGGGGATGATGATGCCCCCGGCGGTTTTGGTGTCTTCTTCCAGGCGTTCCACCAGCAGGCGGTCACCCAATGGTCTGATATTCATAACGCTACTCCCTTTTTTGATAATGAAACCACGTAACCGGCCGCGCAAACCCTTGGTTCTGCTACAGCCTGAAAAGTCAGTACCGGCGATATAGGCGCTGCCGCACGGCTGTCAAGAGCGGCAGATAAAATTTCCATCCTCCCCGCCAAGAATTATCCCTGGCGCGCCTTGAAACGCGGATTTTTCTTGTTAATGACATACACGCGGCCCTTGCGGCGCACGATGCGGCAGTCCTTATCGCGTTTTTTAGCGGATTTAAGCGAGCTTAGCACTTTCATGGCCTTGATCTCCCGAAGAGCGCAGCAGATAAGGCCAAAATAGCCGCTGCGTCAAGCGAAATTACATGGTCCTTGACTACGCGCTGATACCTATCGCGTCTGGGACGGGTCTTTCGTCCCGGGCAAAAACGGCAAAGAAAGTTTCTCGAAATCGCCGTCGATTAATCCTCCGACCACTAAGCCACCAGAAATCAATGCTAATTTTTTTAAGATGCCACCGAAGCTTTTCCAATCGCCAATGTCCAGCAGCATCGCTCCTGTGAGCCCCGCCGCGCCGCCCACCACCACGCCGGTAGGAAAAGAACCACCATGTTCCGTGCGATCAACGCTGCTACTAAAAGTTTCCAGCGCTTTATCCACGCTATTTCCATCCGTTTTAAGCGCCAGGATTTTGGCGGCAAGTTCGTGCGCCGTCTTTTGAAGCTCCTTCTCCTCGGCCGTATTCGCGGGAGGTTTTTTGCCGCGTACAACTTCACCGATAACCGCCGCCAGTGAGTCCTCGGTTACCCCCGGCTTGCGAAGCTCTTCGCCGACTTTCCACTTAAGCTCCGTTAAAAAAGCATGCGGGTCGTCGAAGGTTAGCTTGCCCAAGGCCGCCTTTACTTGACCTTCATGGGTTTCGCCCGGTTTAAGTGGCGGAAGATCAATATGTTTATCGAGGCTCATGGAGGTTTTATAGCATAGAAATGCGCCGGAGTATAGATAGTTAATTTCTAATGCCATCGCAATGAGTCCGTTTCGCCAGCCCATGCGCGGTTTTTTCCCAGAAATGCGGGCGGAACAGAAGTTGCCACAGCGCTTTATAAGCCGCCAGCGAATGCAGCGCCCAGTAAAACGGGTAGGTGAGCGCCGCCAGGCGGAAGCGCCAGCGGTGGCGTTGATATTCCGGCAGGCGCGGCATGGCGTAAAAGGCCTGAACCCAATGCACGCCGAAATGCAGCAACAGGTTGGCATTGGCCAGCGCGATGAACCACGGGGGCATGGCCAGCGGCAGCTTCAGCCAGGTCATCAGCGTGACGCCCCACACCAGCGGGGCGGTGAGGAATGTCACCGGCGCCATGCCGACGAAATAATGCAGGCCGAAAAAGCCGACGGTTCCCATCCGCCGCCATGCGGCAAAGGGATCGCGCATGTGCACCAGCCAGGTCTGCATATAGCCCTTCACCCAGCGCGAACGCTGCCGGAACCAGGCGTGCGCGCACAGCGGCGCTTCCTCCAGCGTCACCGAATCCAGCATCGCCGTTTTCAGCCCGAACAGCGAAAGCCGCACGCCGAGATCCGCGTCTTCCGTCACGTTGAACGGATCCCAGGCGCCGAGCTTGCGCAAACGCCGCACCGCGGTGTGGTTGCTGGTGCCGCCGAGCGGCAGAGGAATGCCCAGCGATTGCAATCCCGGCAGCATCGCGCCGAATAACGCGCCGTATTCCAGCGCGAACCAGGCGGTGAGCAGATTGTCCGCCGCGTTATAATAGCTGAGTCGCGCCTGCAGGCACACCACCTTTTCCGGCAAGGCGCGGAAGGCCGCCACCGCCCGCTTCAGCTGCGCGGGGTCGGGCGCGTCTTCGGCGTCATACACGGTGAGAAATTCGCCCCGGGCGAAGCGCAGGCCGTAATTCAACGCTTTGGGCTTGGTGCGGGGGAAGGAGGGCGGCAGCCGGATGATCTCCACGTTCCACGGCAGCTTCAGCGCCTGTGCCGCTTCATGGGTTGCCGCATCTTCCTGTTCCAGCAGCAGCTTGATGTCCAGCTTCGATGCCGGATAATCCAGCCGCTTGAGCGCGGCCATCAGGTGCGGCAGGCTGACCGCCTCGTCATAAAGCGGCACGAGGATGGTGTAGAGCGGAAGAGGCGCGCCGTCTGCCTCCGCGCCGGCCTGCAACGGCGGGCAGCGCAGCCCCTCGCCGAACACCAGCAGCTTGAAGATCATGGTGGTGGCGTAAAGCGCGTGCAGGAAAATTGCGGCCCACGCGGCGCTGGTCCAGGGAGCGTAGACAACGGCAAAAAGCGTGCCCAGCGTCAGGCCGCTGAAAACGGTACGCTGTTCCAGCGTGAAGGTGCGGCGCGCGGAATGCTGCGGGCGTATGCGATGCAGGTGCAGGCGGCTTTCCTCGTCCAGCGCGGAGGAAAATCGTTCCTCGATCGCCATGCGGATATCATAGTCAGACGCGATGACAAACCGGCAGGGCATGCCAAACCGCGTCTCCGCCCAGGAGGAAAGCGCCGTTCCCGGCTCGCTGGTGGCAACCACCAGCGCCTCGCCCTCCCGCCGCCAGGGAAGCGCGCGGCGCGCGATATATTCATGGACGTGCGCCGACTCCAGCAGCGATTCGTCCGGCGGCATGTCGCGCAGGTTCACATGCGGCAATCCCCGGTGCGTGGCGATGGCCCGGGACAGCGGCAGCGGGCCAACTGCGCCTTCCCCCAGCAGCGTATCGCCCAGGCGGCTGCCGCTGGCCTTCTGCTGGTGCAGCGCCGCCTGCAGCGTTTCGTGCGAAATGCTGCCATGCTGCACCAGCATTTCGCCCAGCCTGCTCAAAATGTCCTCCAATACGCCAGCAGCACGCCGCCGCCGGCGCCGGTATTCTTGCCGGCCACGTGGCTGAACGCGCCGGCCTGCACCGCGTCAGCGTCGGTAAGCTGGTAGACGGCGGAAAGCTGCGCCGTGGTCAGCGTGTAATCATCGCGCGGCGATTCGGTGAAGCTGCCGTTGCCCGCCCCCATGCGGAAGGTCTGGAACAATTGCGGCATGACGGTGAGGCGGGGGTCAAGACGCAATCCCAGCGTGGCGGCCAGCAGCACCTGGTCGGCGCGCGGACCAAAGCGGAAGCGGTAGCCTGCGTCCATTTCCGCATAATGCGTTTGGCCGAAAGCGGTGAACTGCATGCCGCCCAGCAGGCTTACGGCCGCGTCGGGCGTGGCGCTGCCGAGGGCGGGCTGCCGTTGGGAAGAGGCCAGCGCCGGGAGCCTCGCCAGCGGCTGCACCGAGAGCACGTAATCGCCCTCCTGCCATAATCGCCGGCGCAGAAATATTTCGCTGTCGCCGATGCCGGTGCGCGTGTGCATGGTGTCATCGAGCCGGTCGATGAAAAAATTACCGCCGAGCGTGAGCCCGTCGCGCAGGCCGTATTCGACATACGGATTCAATTCCTCCTTGGTGTAGCGCGGCTGGGAACGCCTGGATCCGCCGTTGTCGAAATAATCACCGGCGCCGTAATAGGCGGCGGTGGTAATAACCAGTCCCTGATTCTCGCTTTGCGTCCATGCACCGGCGCAGGCGGGGAATGACGTTAACGCCGTCAGGCATATCCCCGCAAGAACGGATGCCTGTCTTCTCATTAATGCAATTTGCGCCCGATATCGGCAATGGCCGCGCTGATCTGAGAGTCATCCGCGCGGTCGCGCATGCGTTCGGCGAGAATTTTGCGCGCCGAAGCGACCACCATATCCGCCGCGTGGGCGCGCAGCTCGTCCACCGCCTGCTTCTCCGCCAGCGCGATTTTTTCCTCCGCCATGCGCGTGCGCGCCTGAAGATGCGCCTGCATCTCTTTCTGCGCCGCTTCCGCCATGGCCTGCGCATCATGACGCGCCTTGGAGAGCAGCGCCTCCGCCTCCTTCATCGACTCCTCTTCGCGCTTGCGGTAAGCGGCAAGCACGCGTTCCGCCTCTTCGCGTATTCTTTTCGCCTCGTTGAGCTCGGCGGCGATGCGGACGCTGCGGCCGTCCAGCATATTAATAAGCGCCACCCACAGCTTCCTGCCGAAGAAAGCGAAGAAGCCGATGAAAGCCGCCAGCACCCAGACGCGCGGATCATCCAGTTCCATCGCTTATTCCTTTTGAATATCGCGCAACGCCGAGAGCGCCTCGGCGGCATCAGGCGCGCGGGAGGTGAGTTTTTCCACCGCCGCCGCCGTCAGCGACGCCAGCGCCGGGGCAAGACCGGACAGCGCGTGCTCCTTGCGGGCGTTGATGTGGCGTTCGGCTTCGGCGAGGTGGGCGGAAGTAACGCGGTGCAGCTCCGCCGTGGCGCGGGCGAGCTCGCTCTCGCTGCGCTCCTCGACTTCCGCGAAGATGGCCTGCGCCCGCACGCGCGCATCGTTCATTGCCTGCTCATAAGCGGCCTGGATGAATTCAGCCTGATCTTTCAGTGCCTGCGCGCGCGCCAGATCATCCTCCCGCATCTGCCGCCGTGCTTCGGCCACGCGCATCAGCGGCGGCAGCACGGCGCGCGACAGCGCCAGATACAGCAATGCCATGCACACGCACAGCCAGAATAGCTGCGAGACATACCAGGTGGGATCAAGCTGCGGCATGGCCGTTTAAACCGTCAGCCGAAGACCAGTATCAGCGCGATACCGATGGCCGCCAATCCCATCAGCTCGGCCAATGCCGCGCCGATAATGGCGTAACCGAACAGCGTTTTGCTGGTGGCGGGGTTGCGCGCCACGCCTTGCAATAACGCCGAGAACACCAGGCCGATACCGACGGCCGAACCCATCATGCCGAACGCCAACAATCCGGCGCCGAGCATTTTTGCAGCAGTTACTTCCATGAGCATTTCTTTCCTTAAAAGAGGGGTTAGAAGGGTGAGAGAGAATCAGTGCAAATGAAGCGCATCGTTCAAGTAAACACAAGTGAGAATCGTAAAGATATACGCCTGCAGAAGCGCAATGCCGATCTCCAGCCCGGTGAACAGCACCAGGAAGGCGAGCGGAAAAACGCCCCACAAGCCGAGCATGAAGACAAAACCGGCGATGACCTTCATCAGCGTATGCCCCACCACCATGTTGATGGCAAGACGAAGCGCGAGGCTTAAGGGACGGGCCAGATACGACATCAGCTCGATCACGAACATCAGCGGCAGCATGATGAGGGGAATGCCTTCGGGCAGGAAGAAATGTATGAACTTCACCGGCCCGTGCCTGATGACGGCAAGCCCCGTGACGCCCGTGAAAACAATTGCGGCCATGGCGAAGGTGATGATGATATGGCTGGTCACGGTGAAGGAATAGGGCGCCATGCCCGCCAGGTTGGCGAACAGCACAAACATGAACAGCGTGAAAACGGCAGGAAAATAACGCATGGCCTCAGGCCCGGCCATGTCGGTGAGCGTGGCGCCGACGAAGTCTATCAGCGTCTCGGCGAAGCTCTGCATGCGGCCGGGAACCAGCGCGCGCCGCGCCGCGCCGGCGCTCATGATCAACAGCACGCTGCCGGAGACGATCAGCATCCACAGGCTGGCGTTGGTGAAGCTGATGTCGTAATGCCCGAGGCGCAGCGGCACGATGGGATACACCTGGAACTGTGCGAGCGGATTATGAGCGTGAGCGGCGCCGGCCATGAAAATTCCGTCTGAATGATTGGGGAGCTATGTAACGCATCAGGGTGCTTTGTCAAGCTGTTCGGCGGCGCGCTTGAGGTTGAGAAAACCGGCGCCGGCGCCCAGGAAAAAACAGATCAGCGTCAGCCAAGGCGAGGTGCCCAGCCAATGGTCCAGCGCATAGCCGATACCGAACCCCACCGCAATCCCCGCCAGCAACTCGGCGGCGAGCCGCGCCAGCACCGCCAGGCCGCGGCCGTCCTGGGTTACCGGCGTTTCGGCGGGGGAAACATCGGGAGTGACTTCATCGATGCGATGCTGAAGATTTTCCAGCGAGGGAAGGGAATCGCGCGGGCCGGGCATCGGCTATTTTTCAGGCGTGGCGGGGGCGGGCACGTTCGCCTTGCTGGGCTGGGCCAGCAGCCGGTCGATATAGGCGGTCACTTTCGGCAGGGTAAACTCGTCGTCGTAATGCCTGCCGTTAATGAAAATATACGGCGTGCCGCTGACGCCAAGCTCTTTGGCGGCAGCTTGCTTTTCCTTGAGCAGCTTAAGCTCGCGCGCGGGATCGCTCACGCATTTCTCGAAGGTTTCCTTCGGGACGCCGCCGACCTTGGCGAAGGTTTCCAGGGCGGACAGGAAATTCATGTCCAGCGCCCATTTATCCTGCGCGTCGAACAGCACACGTACGAAAGTGTAATACCGCTGCGCGCCGGATTGCTCGCCGATGCAGTCCACCAGCGTGGCGGCTTTCAAGGCGGGCTCGTTCAGCGGAAAGGGGCGCAGGATGTAGACCATCTTGCCGGTGTCGATGTAGTTTTTCTTCAATACCGGATAGATCTCCTTGTGAAAATGCGCGCAGTGCGGGCAGGAGAGTGACGCATATTCGATGAACACCACCGGCGCGTTGTGCTGTCCTTCCGAAAAATCGTCGCTGTAGGGAGCGTGGCTCAGCATCGCGGAATCCACGCGCTCGAATTTTGGCTGTTCCTTGGCGGCAGCGCCGAAGGCAAAGACGAGAATGGTCAGCAGTGCCGTGAATATCCGCATGGAACGCTCCCTGATAGTGCTTCCTACCGTATAACTCAGGAACGGGGCGATTGCAACGCCTGGCCTAAGCGGCAGAGCGCTGCCCGCAGGGCGTCGTCTTCCATGGCGGGGAGATTAGGCGCAGGCGGCGTGCAGGCGGGGCCGGAAGATGCGGGGACACGGGAGGCGGCGGCGCATTGGCGCAGGCGGATGCGGGTGATGGCCCGGTAGCCGAAATACACCGCCAGCCGCTCCAGGATCACCGGCTCCATATGCTGCACCTCCAGGGCGAAGGCGGCGCTTACGCGCAAGGTGAGCGTGCCGTCGGCGCTTGAGGCGCGCGGAAATGAGAGCGACTCCGGCTCGGCATGCGCGGCAAGCGCGGCGCCCGCCACCTGCTCCCAGTCGCGGATCAGACGCGCGTGCACCGCGCCGAAGCGGCCCAGCGCCGGCTTGGCGACCGGCTCAATGCATTCGGCCAGGGTGCGCGGAAAAACCCGTCGCCTGGAAGCGCTAGTCTGCATAATCCACCGTCTCTTCCCCGGCGTAAGCCCATGCCGCGTCGAAAGTAAGCTGGGAATCCCGCACCGGCATGAAGCTCTTGCGATGATGCGGCGTCGGGCCGTGCCGCACCAGCGCTTCCCGGTGCGCGCGCGTGGCGTAACCCATGTGGCGTTCGAAACCGTAAAGCGGCCAGTGCTCCGCCAGTTCGCACATCAGCCGGTCGCGCGTGACTTTGGCGACAATGCTGGCGGCGGCGATGGAAAGGCAGCGCATATCGCCTTCCACCACGCAGGTGACGCCGCAGGAAAGCGGCGGCGGCCGGTTGCCGTCCACCAACGCCATCAGGGGGGAAACGGGCAGGGCGTCCACCGCCCGCTTCATGGCCAGCATGCTGGCGTGCAGAATATTCAGCGCATCGATCTCATCGACGCTAGCGGCGCCGACGCCCACGTGCGAACAGGCGAAGATGGCGGGATACAGCCGCTCACGCACCTCACGGGTCAGCTGCTTGGAATCGCGGATACCGGAAGGAAGGGAGGAACGCCTGGTAATGATGACGGCGGCGGCAACCACCGGCCCGGCCAGCGGGCCGCGTCCGGCTTCGTCCACCCCGGCGACCGGCGGCGCATGGCGCCGCTCCAGCCCGTAACGGGGCTTAACCGGCATGCGCATGGCGGGCGGGTGGCTGCCACCCTTCGGCATTGTAGCGGGGCCAGTTTCCCTTCGCCAGCGCCAGCGCCGATTCGGCGATGCGTCCGCCCGCTTCCTGATAAGCCCAATAATTGGCCATGACACGCATCACATAGGCGCGGGTGCGGCTGCTGGGCAGGGTTTCCAGGAACAGCAGGGGATCATCGGCGTATCGGGCGGCGGTTTGCCAGCGTGCCAGCGTGCCGGGGCCCGCATTATAGGCGGCGGCCAGGTAAATCAGATTGCCGTCAATATTGTCGTCCTCCAGCAACTGGCGCAGATAAGCCTGGCCGAGCTGGAGGTTGGTGCGCGGTTCGGCCAGCACCGCCTCGTCCAATACGTCATCCGGCTCG
>JAFATP010000290.1 GCA_019243895.1 Alphaproteobacteria bacterium | reverse complement strand
ATTTTCAACTGATTCCGCTTTCGCTCCTAATTCTTTCATGACCTCGGCGAAACATTGATGAAGCGTACTCTGATTCATATTCACATTCCGGGAGAGTGATATGGGATCTCTTCCCGTCAGAGTTATTCCCTTGTTAGCAAAAAGTGGGTATAAATTGTAGATGATACTATTTCTTTCAACTCCAGTAAGGCTTGTTCCCGATGCACTGTTTAGCGTTATAAGATTAGATGGTGGTTCATCCCAAGTAGAAAAAGTAATTAAAATCGGGCGAAGTATTTCTTCATTCAAATCTTTTAGGCCTTCCACTCTATACGCCGGGCTTTCCTGAGCGAGCGACATATTATCTTTTCCACGCGTATCTGTGAGTTCCACGGCACCAATATCGCGCATGGCCATTTTTACGCGGCGGTTTAATTCATGTTCATTAATCCTGGCAGGTATCAGCAATTCCACTGAATCACCCACTCGTTTTGTGGGATGGGGCCGGATAGTATATGTTTCTAAGGCAGTCACGATCGGAATAATAGCCCCCACCTTATCATACTTTGGCGGGAAGCCTTTTATAGATAGAAGCGCACGGCCTTTATCCGTGAATTCCACATTTAATATCACGGTATTATTACTTCCGGGGAGTGTATATTGGTAAGGCATTCCCTAAGATTTACATAAAAAAGTTAATTTCCTGTTGAATCTAAGACTCCAGCACATACACCGCCTCCCCGCCCACCACGGTGCGGATGGCCCTGCCCTTGGCATGCCAGTTATCATAAGGCGAGTTCTTGGATTTGCTGAAGAATTCATCTGGCATCACCGTCCATTCCCGCGCCAGGTCGATTAAAGTAAGGTCGGCCCTCGCCCCCTTTTTCAGCCTTCCCGCGGCAACGCCGATAATATCGGCGGCCTTGTGCGTCATCGCCCCCAGCACTTCCCGCAACGGCATCAGGCCCTGTTGATAAAGCCCCAGCGAGAGTGGCAGCATGGTTTCCAGCCCCACGATGCCGAACGCGGCGGAGGAGAGCGGCACGCGCTTGCTTTCCTGGTCGTGCGGCGCATGATCGGTGGCGATAGCGTCAATCGTGCCGTCCTGCAGGCCCGCCACCACCGCCTGTCGGTCTATCTCCGCGCGCAGCGGGGGGTTCATCTTGCTGAAAGTGCGGTATTCCAGCACCGCCTCGTCGGTGAGCGTGAAATGATGCGGCGCGGCCTCGGCGGTGATGCGGGCAATGCCGCGCTTCTTGGCGCGGCGCACCGCGTCAATGGCTTCGTGGGTGGAGATGTGCAGCACGTGGTAATGCCCGCCGGTGAGCTCGGCCAGCAGAATGTCGCGCTCCACGATCACGGATTCGGCGGCGTTGGGAACCCCCGCCACGCCCAGCAGCGCCGAAATGCGTCCTTCGTTCATGCAGCCCCCGGCGGAAAGATGCAGATCCTCCGCGTGCTGCGCCACCGGCACCCCCAGCTGCTTGGAATATGCCAGCGCGCGGCGCATCACCCCTGCGTTCATCACCGGCAGCCCGTCATCGGTGAAGCCCACCGCGCCCGCTTCTTTCAGCAGGCCCATTTCGGTAATTTCCTCGCCCTTCATGCCTTTGGTGATGCAGGCGTAAGGCCGCACATTGACGTAAGCGGTTTCGCGTGCGCGGCGATGGATGAACGCCACCAGCGAAATATCGTCAATCGGCGGCTTGGTGTTGGGCATGGTGGCCACGGTGGTAACGCCGCCCGCCGCGGCGGATTTGCTGCCGGAGGCGATGGTTTCCTTATATTCCTGTCCTGGCTCGCGGAAATGCACCTGAATATCCAGCAGCCCCGGGCTGAGCACATGGCCGCCGCAATCGACAATCTCCACGCCTTCCGGCGTGCCGTCTTTAAACAGGCCTGCTCCAAAGTCAGCTATCTGACTGCCGATCGTCAGCAATGCGCCCTTGACATCCAGCCCGGACTCGGGATCGATCAGCCTCGCGTTGATATACGCCACTTTGCGGTCAGCGTCTGCGCCGTGGGTGGGAAGGGTGAAATGCTGCTTCATGGAACCTGTTTTTATAAAAAATTCCATTGATCGAACCGCGCCGCCTGCCCCGCCATCGCACCGTGCGCGTCTGTCACGTTCCATAGCACCGCGTCGCGGATCTCAAAGCGGCGGCCGTCTTTGGCAATGCGGATGCCGCGGTAATGCTCCGCATAGCCGGCGCGCAACGCCGTATCCAGCAGCGCCCTGCGTTCCTCCTGCGCCGCCGGTTCTGCCGAAAGCCGCGAAGGCAATGTCACGAAAATATCCCAATCATATCCGAATAGCGCCTGTGCCCGCCGGTTTGCATAGCGGAACACCGGGTCTTGCTGCGTTCCATGCGACACCAGCGCAAACGGGGCGTCATAAATCAGCCGCGCCAGCACCTCCGGCGCCGCATCCGCCGCTGCGGGCAGCAAAGGCCGCCGCAGCCACCGCGTGAAACTCTGTGCCAGCAACACGCTGTAAGCGACGGTCTCCGGCTGGCCCTCCGGCGATATTGCCCGCATGTGCCGGGCACTCGCGCTCATCGCACCTCCGTCATTGCGAGGAGTGAAGCGACGAAGCAATCCACCTTCATTCCCATCCCAGTCATTGCGGGGAGCGAAGCGACGAAGCAATCCACCTTCATTCCCATCCCCGTCATTGCGAGGAGCGAAGCGACGAAGCGATCCACCTTTGTTCTCTGGATTGCTTCGCTGCGCTCGCAATGACGGTAACCCCTCCATTCCCGCATCCCCGTCATGGCGAGGAGCGAAGCGACGAAGCAATCCACCTTC
>JAFATP010000276.1 GCA_019243895.1 Alphaproteobacteria bacterium | reverse complement strand
GGCGAGGTAGAGCGTTACGGAATCGTGCGCATCATCGGGCGGATAGGCTGGGAAATCTACTTTTTTCCCGACGGCAAGATAGATGTCTCCATTCGGCTGTCTTCGCCATTTGACATTATTATTTTCGCCCGGCAGTTGCTTAAGCAGGTTTTCCACACCCACTATATCCTCCACCTGCAAATGCGGCACTCTTTCTGTCAAGGGGACGCGCAGGACATTTCGAGTATCCTGGGGGTCGTCGAAATGTTCGGCACCGGGAATCTCCGGATCGGATTTATGAGGCTCTTGGAGAAAGCTTGGCCCCGTTGCGCGCGTGTCCTGCCCATCGGGAATCTTGCCTGGGTTTGCCGGAGTGTTTGAAGCCATTTGGGTTTTTATTTCCTCTAATGCTGCGGCTAGGGCGGTTACGGTGGTCGCGATTTCAGCGGTAGCTGCGCTTGGCTGCCCCACCTGCTCCTGCAATTGTTTAACCTGAGCTTGCAATTCTGTCACCTGTTCTGCAGTCTGGGCGGAAGCAACATTCATTGAATTGAATCGTTCCTGTATAAGCGCGTCATATTTTTCGACCGCATGATAAAGTCCGGCCATCACGTCCTTCAGCCCCGACGCCTCCAGCGGAGATTCCACGGTTTCGGCAGGCAGGAGCGGCGGTGCTTCTCCTTGGCCTACCGTAAGCTCATACTCGCCATTGTCATCAGGAGTTTGTCGGTTGGAATCTGGCATAATGTCCTTTTCACGCGAGGAGGTTGTTGCAGGGGGATTATACCTGGAAATTGTGACAATATCATGAAGCTATCTAAGAAAAATTAATCAATAAGCATGCCCCCATCATTTATAAAAAGCTTCAATGGCTTATAATTTTAGGGCGCGCGTGGGCGCGTCCAATTGCCCTTGCGCTTTTTGCTTCCGATGCTATGGCTTTTACCTCCATACGCAGGAAATTATGCTAAAAATATAGGCATAACCGCGGCGCACCAACACATTAAGGGTAGGAGAAGCAATGCCCAAAGTTCTGATTGCCGACAAGCTCAGCCCGCAAGCTATCGACATTTTTAAAACGCGCGGGGTGCAGGCCGACGTGAAAACGGGGCTGCCGCCGGAGGAATTGCTGAAGATCATCGGCGAGTACGACGGCATTGCCGTACGCTCGGCCACTAAAGTCACCAGGGAAGTAATCGCCGCGGGGAAAAACCTGAAAGTGATCGGCCGCGCCGGCATCGGCGTGGATAATGTGGACGTGCCGGCCGCCACCGCCGCCGGCATCGTGGTGATGAACACGCCGTTCGGCAATTCGGTGACCACCGCCGAGCATGCCGTTTCGCTGATGATGGCGCTGGCGCGGCAGATTCCCCAGGCCAACGCCAGCACCCATGCCGGAAAATGGGAAAAGAACGCTTTCATGGGCGTGGAGCTGGCAGGCAAAACGCTGGGATTGATCGGCTGCGGCAATATCGGGTCCATCGTGGCGGACCGGGCGCAGGGGCTTAAGATGCGCGTGATGGCGTATGATCCGTTTTTAACCAAGGAGAAAGCCGCTTCCCTGCATGTGGAAAAGGTGGAGCTGGCGGAGCTGCTGAAGCGCGCCGATTTCATTTCCCTGCACACGCCGCTCACCGAGCAGACGCGCTATATCCTGAACCGCGAGACGCTCGGCCAGTGCAAAAAAGGCGTGCGCATTGTCAATTGCGCCCGCGGGGGATTGATCAACGAGGCGGATTTGAAGGCGGCCATTGAATCCGGTCAGGTGGCGGGGGCGGCGCTGGACGTGTTTGAAACCGAGCCCGCCAAGGAAAACCCGCTGTTTGGCATGCCGCAAGTGGTGTGCACCCCGCATCTGGGCGCGTCCACCGCGGAGGCGCAGGAGAACGTGGCGGTGCAGGTGGCGGAGCAGATGGCTGATTACCTCACCTCCGGCGCGGTGGCCAACGCGCTGAACATTCCTTCGGTGTCGGCGGAGGATGCGGCGCGGTTGCGGCCTTACCTGGAGCTGGCGGAAATGCTCGGCGGTTTCACCGGGCAGCTCACCGAGACGGGACTGAAGAAAATCACCGTGGAATTCGAAGGCAAGGCCGCCACGCTGAACACCAAGCCGCTGGTGGCCGCGGCGCTGAAGGGAGTGCTCTCTCCGCTGGTGGAAGGCGCCAACATGGTGAACGCGCCGGTGATCGCCAAGGAGCGCGGCATCGAGATCACCACCGCTACCAGCGAAGGGCCGGGAGATTACCACACGCTGATCCGCATCACCGTCATCACTGAGAAACGCACGCGCGCGGTGGCGGGCACGCTGTTTGCCGACCGTCCGCGCATCGTGCAGGTGAACGAGATCAAGCTGGAGGCGGGGGTGGGGCCGCGCATGCTGTTCGTCAACAACATCGACAAGCCGGGCTTCATCGGCAGCCTCGGCAAGATTCTGGGCGACGACGGCGTGAACATCGCCAATTTCCATCTCGGCCGCGATGACACGCATAGCGACGCGGTGGCGCTGCTGGAGGTGGATCAGGAAATCAACAGCGAGTTGCTGGCCAAGATCGGCAAGCTGCCGGGGGTGAAACAGGCCAAGGCGCTGCAATTTCAATAAAGC
>JAFATP010000304.1 GCA_019243895.1 Alphaproteobacteria bacterium | reverse complement strand
GGCAAGCAAAGCATTCCCTGCCACCATCAACTGCCCGCTCAGCTCCGCAATGACGAGGGCGCGTTTGCGCTCAAGATAGGCCAGGACGCGCTCCTGCTCCTCCAGCACCGCCCGCGCGTGCGCCTGATCGGTGAATGCCTTGGCGGTGAAGAGCTGCTCGCGCTTTTTTCCCTCCTGTGTCACGAAGCACGCAATATACGCTTCCAGCGCGCCGGACAACGCTTCCGGCTGCGCAAGCCAGTCTGCAAGCATTCGCCCAGTGCGCATATCCATTTTGCTGCCGCGCGACAATAATTCCGCTGCTTGGGCCAGGCATTCCCGCTGCGCCGGCGTGTAGGCAAAGGTTTCGCCTAACAGGGATTCATGCGTGGCATCCGCACTCACCCCCAACACCCGGCACAGGCTTGCACGCGCCGCTGCCGGGTGCGGATCGCGTAACAGCAGCCTCAAGCGGCGGCGCTCGCAGACCAGCTCCTTCATCAGATCGTGAAAAGACCAGTCGCTTAAACGCGCCGCCAGCGTGCGCATCGCATCCGCCAGCGCCGCATTCTCTCCACCGGCGGCAAGAGCGTATGTGCGTTGCAGTGCTTCCTGCAATAACTCGGCGGCGCTGCGCTCATCGATGACCGCCATATGCGGCGCCACCCCCGCCTCCAGCGGGAACCGGGAAAGCAGGCTCTGGCAGAAGCCATGAATGGTTTGGATGCGCAATTCATCCGGCGCATCCACCAGCAAGGCGAACAATGCGCGCGCCTGCGCCGTTGCGGACGGAGGCGCATTCCCCATCAGCCTTTGTAACGCTTCCGCCAGCTCCTCCTCGGTCGCCACCGCCCATGCCGAGGCGGTGTTCAGGATGCGCCCTTCCATTTCCGCCGCTGCCGCCTTGGTATAAGTGAGGCAAAGAATGCGAGAAGGTGCAATACCCGCCAGCAGCATGCGCAGTACGCGGGCCACCAGCAGGCTGGTTTTCCCTGCCCCGGCATTGGCCCTAACCCACGCTGAAACATCAGGATTACTGGCAGTTAACCGGGATTGCGAAGAATGGCTCCCAATCCCCTTCATTGTGGTATTAACCAAACCTTAATATTTCTTACCGGCGGCTTATGGTAAGGTATAAAACCGAAAAAGGGAGGAAAAATGCAGACATCGCCCCAACCAGCCGTGCCGGCGCAGACCTTGTTCGTATCGCGCATGTTCGACGAAACCGTGCAACTGTTGATTGAATCGCATGAATACCTGTCCACCGCCGGCGGAGAGGTGCATTATGTTACGCCGGTTGAACGGCTGGTTTACTCCGCAGAAGTCTCCCGCCTGACGCTGCGCATCTCTTCGGTGATGGCCTGGCTGCTGGCACGGAAAGCGGAAGCCGCCGGTCAAATCTCCCGCAGCGATGCGGTGACGCAATTCCGGTTGGGCTTCCGTGAAATCTGCCTGAAAGAACTTCCCGCCATGCACCAAGTGTTGCCGCCGCCGATGTGCGAATTGTTGGAGCGCTCGCGGGATATGTATCGCCGCGCTATGCGGCTGGATAGGATGATCCTTCCCGAATCCGAAACAGATTGCGCGACGGTTCATTAAAGCTTCCTCACGCATCATCCCTCCATTTCCCACTCGGCCTGCCGTTCCAGGTGTGCGTAATCGTTAAAACGGGGCATCAGCGCGGCATCCGGCACCGCCAGGTACGCAGTATTCTCGTCGTCAAACGCCGCCACTAATTCCTGCACCTTCTCGCGCGCTGCGGCAATCAGGGCAGCCACTTCCGCTTTCTCCGATAGGCAAACGGCTTCGTTGGCGCCTCCGGCCAGCTTCCAGTAGCATAAATCGGCGATGCGGGAAGGCGCATGCGCCACGCCTTGCACCTGGCCTTCGCATAAGATGTAGGCCTCCAGCGGAAGCTGCGGCGCAAGATGCGCGCGGATTTCCGGTATTTTGGGCACGCCTCCCGTTTTGTAATCGATAATGGTGGCGCCGCCGTCGGGGTGCAGTTCAATGCGATCCAGGCGGGTGCGGAGCGTGAACGGGCCGCCCGGCGCTTCCCAGGAGATTTCGCCGCTGCATTCGGCGTATTGATGCTGAATCGGCGGGCGGCGGCGTTCCTGCTCGATAATCCAGGCGGCAATCGCCTCGAAACGCGGCCACCAGAACGCCCGCACTCCCGGCCGCGCGGCGAACACGGCAAATGCCTGGCGGCCGCATTCCAGCAAGGTTTCCAGCGATGCGCCGCGCCCGTGCCCGGCGAAGCGGCGAAGCGCATCGTGAATGACGGTTCCCAACTCCCTGCCGCCTGGTTCCTGGTCAATGGGGTCCAGCGGTTTGAGCCGCAACACGTGGCGCGCATAAATCATATAAGGATCGCGCAGCCATCGCTCGATATCGGTGACACTGAGCTGCCGCGGCCGCGCCGTAAGTGGCGGCGTAGGCGCGGGACGCGGCAGGCAAGGCTTCGGCTGCGACCGCTGTAGTGCGCACATCCAGCCCACGTGCGGCAGCGCCGGCCAGGCATATGGTTTTCCCTCATGCGCGTGCAGCAGCGTATCCAGGCGCAAGAGGAAACGGGAGGCTGCAGCCTGCGCGCCTTCCTGACGGCGCGAGCGGGAAAGCACCAGTTCCCGCGCCGCACACAGCATGTAGAAATCATGCGCGCTCATGCCCACCGCGCGTTCCGGCGCGGCAAGACCAAACTGGCGCTGCATGGGCCGGCTCATCCACGGGGAAACATGCAGCGCCGGAGGCCATGCGCCTTCGTTCAGCCCGGCCAAAATCACACGGTCATACTGTTGCAGCCGCGCTTCCATCGGACTCAGAATATGCAGGCGCGGATGCAGGCCGTAAGCGCGGCGATAGACTTCTCCGGAAAGCAGCGTGACGAACAACGCAGGATAATGCCCGGCCTCTATCGTGCCCACCGCCTCGGCATGTCCACGCAGCGCCGCCAGCGCCTCGGCCAGGGCCCTGCCTCCGTCTCCCGACCATAGCCGCCGCGCTCCTTCTTCTTCCGGCGTTTCGGCCAATCGCTCCGCCGCCGCCAGGTGCAATGCCAGCAGGCGGGCAAACGGCAGCCGCCCCTGCCGCAGCGCGGAAGAGAATTCCGCCATGCTCTTTTCCAGCGCCGCCAGCAGAACCGCGGCCTCGGCCTGCCCCGCTGCGGCATGCCGCAAGGAAGCGAAGCCTTCCGCGGGCCGCACGCCGCGCAGCGCCAAACGCTCCAGCATGCGCGCCGCCGCCCGACACTCCGCCGGCGTCATGCCACATGCCGCCAGCGGGTGCTTCAGCACGGAAAGCAGCGCCACCGGCGCGGCCTGCGAAAGCGCCTCCTCCGCCACCAGCTGAAGAAAAACACCCTGCTCCAAACTCAACAGCCGCCCGCCCGCGCTATCGTCAATCGCAATGCCCAGCGCCTGCATTTCCGCGGCAACGCGGCGCGCCAGCGCGCGGTCTTGGGTAACTACGGCAGCGGTTTTCTCCGGCGTTTCCAGCACTTCCCGCAACAGCAGCGCAATCACCCGCGCTTCCTCCTGCGGAGTTTCCACCTCCAGCCGGTGCATGTCCTTCAGCCCTGTGACGGCGTTATCCTTAATCCCCGACGGTTCCGCCCAATCCTGCACGGTGGATGCCGGCTGCAACGCCGCGCGCCATAAGGCCATGCGCTGCGGCGGACAGGAAGGCGGAATGCGCGGATCATCCCATAACCGCACCTGCCCGCGATCGATATCCAGGCGCTCCAGCAATTGCTTCATGCCGAACTGGGGGTGACTCTCCTCGATTTTATCCCATATATCCGCCGGCGAATCGCCGTCCAGCCCCGGCAGGATCACGCGGCCGCCAGGCAAGGACGCCACGGCTTTCAGCAGCGCTGCGGTGGCGGGGAGACTGCCGGTGGAACCGGCGGCGATGACACCGTAAGCCGGAGGCGAGCGTTCCCATTGCGCCGCCAGGGCGCGCAGCAGCGCGTTGCGGCGCGCTACCGGGTTCATGTATCCCTCTCTTTCCAGCAGGCGCGGCCAACGCTCGCTGATGATGCTTAAGACGCTCAGCGTAAGCTGCCAATGACCCGCCAGCGCTTCAGGCGCCAGCGCCGGCAGCTGCGCGAAGGAAAGCTCCTCCCGCTCCACAGAGTCCATTAATCGCGCGAGCTCGCGCGCCAGCAGCGTAGCCTGCTCCATGTCGGCGGGAACGCCCAGCGCTTCGGCCTGTTCCACGATGAGGCGCGCTAGAACGATTTCCCTGTGCATGCGGGGAATTGCCGGCTTAAGTTGAGCGAGCGGCTCGCCCAGCTCGCTTTCCAGCCAGGATTCCGCGAACAGCGCTTCCTCCTCCACGTCGCCTAAGGGCTGGATGCGCGGCAATAGCAGCGCAGCACCGCTGCTCATGCGTAGGCACGCCTCGCGCAGCGCAATGCAGCTTCGCCGCGTGGGTAACAGCACCAGCATTCCGGTGACGGGCGGCTGCCGCAGCACATAGGCGGCGAGAAGGTCGATAAACGATTTTTCTGCGGGAAAAGTATAGATGGCGCTCATCGTCATACGCCTCAAAAAGAGAATAAAAAGCGCGGGAGCGGTTAACCCTGCATCCACCAGTCATTCACGGGACGGCGCTCGCAGGGACTGCCCGCAATGCCCGTGCAGGGACTTTTCAAATCCGGCGGCGCGGCGCTGGTGCAGGCGCACAGCAGCGCGCACATCAATAAACCAATAGCGGTAAGGCGTATTGCCATAACGGTTCCGATATACCGGAAGACGCCCGCGGGGTCAAGCGTCCGTCAGCCCAATTTCGGACGGTGCCCGCTTAAGCCTTCGATAATCTGCTCCATATGCTCTTTATTGGCGTCCTTCGCTCCCGCCGCCATTTTAGATGCCTCCTGCGCCAGCCCTTTCTGGAATGGTTCGAACACCTGCACAAGCTTGGCCCCTTCCATATTCAGGTCAGTGATGGCGCCGGAGATATCCTTCGCGATATTGACGGCGATGCCGTTAAAGCGCCACGCCAGCTGCACGATAATCAGGAAGATCAAAACATCGACAATGCTCAAAGGAAACACGGGCGCGTCAGGGAAATCCGCCCCCGTGAATCTCCACGGCCCACCATATTCCTGGCACGTGTTTAATTGAATGACGTTGTTGACTCTCTTACAATTCATGAAGCGCGGCGCTTCCATGCCGAATGGCGTGCCCTGAAACAGCTCCGCCGCCTTGGTTTTGCATACCGGTAACGCCAGCAGATTCGCCAGGGACGCCTGCACCAGCAGCGAGAAAAAGGCGAAGAAAGCGAACATGAATACCGGCTGCAGGCTTACGCTCACCAGCTGGTTTATCCACCCGTCAAACAGCCCTCGCGTTCGGCTGAATAGGAAAAAGGCGAAGAAAAGCGGCGCCAGCGCGAAGAGGAATGCCATCACCACCACCGACATCAAGTAAATCCACATCACCTGCACGACCGATGCCGCGAAGGAACCGAGCCCATAGAGAATCAGCAAGCCGAAAATAAGCCCATACGGCCCGGTCAAAAACGTGGCGATGATCACTGCGTGCATTTTGGCCGAGGTGATATTCGCCAAGGCATTGTCCAGGGGAGCAAACGGCGCCCCCGGAGGCGCAGCAGCACCCGCTCCCAGTGCGCCCAGCGCGATCTGCAGCAGCTTCTGTATCAGCTCATCCCGCCCGCCCTGAAAGAAGTTTCCCACGATGCTGTAAAAGAAGATCCAGGAAGAGGGTGACAGGATCAGCGCCACGATGCCCACTTTAATGGAACGGATCATGAAATCCACCAGGGTGAGCTGCGTTAAGCCGAATAAAAACATAATGGCATAAATCGCCACATACAGCGTGAGCAGCATTCGCACGGCCAGTTGGAAGTCTGCGCTGGTGCGGATGGTTTCATACATATTCATCGCCACGGCAGAGACGAGGAACTGAATATTCGCCACGATCTTGCTGATAATCCCGGTGCCGGCGGAAGGAATGCAGATGTCGTAATTCTCGTTATAAGTGCAATTTTTCGACTGCGATGCCGAAGGATATTTACAAACGGCATTTCCACCGCACTTCGAAGTGCATACCAATCCGACATCGCAGGGATTATTATTGTCGCATGGGTCGTTGAAGCTTTGGGCATGAGCCGAAGGAATACCGAAGCCGATCCTTCCTTCTTGCACCGGCAGGAGAAAGAAACTCACCAGCGAAAGGACGCCCAGTGACACTATCTTTGATATCTTCCGCATGGTTTAAGTGATTCCTCCCCCCGCGCCGCCGCTCAGAGCCCCGCTTAGCTGTCCCATCGGCAGATCTTCATACCCGATTCCCGTCATCACCCCGGCGATGTCTTCGGCGATACCCGGAATTGCCGACAAAAGCGATGTGACTGCATACAGCGTCAATGCGAATGAAACCAGCGCCAGCACCACGGCCTGCATACGCTTAAAGTGATCGGGCCCGAAATCGATCACTGAGGGATTAAAGATGTCCAGGTTCATACTGCGGCCCATCAGGGGGTTTACAAAAGATTGCACCATCGCCGCGCCCTGCGGCGATGCCGGGGTTTCATACTGCTTCAGCACCGCCGGGTCGGAAAGCAGCATCCAGCTGAAATATGGGGGGCTGGCGCGCCAGAAGGACTGAAAATCATTGCCCAGCACATTGAAAAGCGTCGCGATGGCATTATTCACCAAGGTCATGAATATGCCGAGGAACGCGAAAAGCATAATGGGTACCAGGATAGCCGCCAGAAGGATATCCAGCCATTTTTGGAAATAGCGGTCCGTCTTCTGAAAAATAGCCAGCGGGATCACCAATGCGGAAAGGAAGACTGAATATCCTATCACGGTGACGGCGAGAAGATACGTGTAAACCGCGCGATACATGAACATGAGAAGCTGGAGTATCACGGTAAAGCCTAAGAAAAACATCACTGCGCCGGTGCCGGAAGAAAAAAGCGATGCGCCGATAACGCCCAGAACCCCTTGCGCCAATGTCACCTGAGGGCTGAATCCAAGCAATTTTGCCACCGAGAGGTCGATCAGATCCCACGGCGCCACGCCGCCGCTCACAATAGCCACTCCCTCATCCACGGCCATGAACGGAACTCCCGCCAGACCGCCCATATTATAGCAAAAAGCCATCACCAGCAGGAGGCGCAGGAGAAATCCTATTGCGTCCTCTTTCATATCCTCGTCCGCCAGCGCCAGCCGCACGCCGCTGAAAGACACGGCGAGAATGAAAATAATCAACGCGATGGGCATCATGTAGGTCGAGAGCGCCGTCATGCCGACCAGGACTGCCATGCGGATGGTGCCGTCCACGCAATTCACGATAATGCGCGTAACCTGCCAGGGCTGAGGTGCGGCCAATCCTCCCGCACCGGCGCATGTCTGCAGGCTGATGGTAGGGCCCGGCGATGCAGGGATCGGCTGGCATGCATTAAATAGAGGATCGCATTGCAGATTGGCGTCGCAGGTAGCGCCGGGACCGCAATTTTGGCCCACTCCCTGTGCATGGGCGGAACGCAATAACTCGACGGGCCAGCCGATGTCCGACGGAATAAAGATGGCCAGCGCCATGACAAGAACGGCAAAAAAAGCAACCCGGCGACTGGCGATGCTCGCGTTCATTTTCCGGTCACCGCGCCCGCTACGCTATCCAGTGATTTACCCGCCATATCGCCCAGGTTGGGAATCGACATGATTTCGCCGGAGATGAACGATCCCATGTAAGGCACATAATCCTGAAGCACGTAAATAATGTAAAGAACGACGAAGCTCATAATGCACGACATCAACAGTTGAACAATAAACGTGGTGTTGCATACACTGTTATTATCGGCATTCGCCTGACAGGTTCCCCGCGCGATGGCCATTTTAGTAAAATTCACCCGCCGCACCGGCACCTGCACTGCAGCATTGTTGCCGACAAGGGAATTATATTGGGCGTTCAGACCGACCGCCGCTTTTTTCCAGGCGCCGCCGATGCCCGTGTCGACATTTGGCAGCCCCAGCTGTCCCGCTAGCTCCTTAGGGTTGAGGTTGACGCTGGCGTCCATGGCGGAGCCTTCTTCATACGCCCCCGTCGCCAGCATATACTGGCCGAACTGGAATCCCGGCACGGTGGCCTGCGCTCCCGCCACGGTAACATAAAGCGATTTGGGGCCGGAAAACACCACGACATCGAAGGTGGCCAGCATAATGGACAAATAGGCGAAAAGAAACACAGGCTGCAGCATCATGCCGAAAATCAGGCGCAACCACTTATCGAAATACGGCTTGGTGACGCGCAGCATCACCATAGGGATCATAAGGGGAGAAATGATCGCCAGCAGCGCAATGCCGATATAGGCGTTCAGAAACGTGAACACCGCTTTCAGGGCGGCCATGATCGCCATATAAAGAATACCGAGCCCGATCAGAAATATGGAAAATCCCACCGGGCCGGAAAAGATGCACGCCACAAGAAAACCGAGAAACCCGGAGGCCAGTGTCATCGGCGGGAGAAGACCTCCTATCAGCTGGTTCAGCGCGCAATCCATCCTGTTCCACAGGGTGATACTGAAGGGGCACGCCAGCGCCAGCTGGTTGGAGACGAATTGGCTGGCGTAGCCTACCAGCTCATTGGCGATGCTCATGATCAAGGGAAAAACGGTGCCGAAATTGGCCGCGTAAAACAGCGCCGCGCCGATCTTAACCGCCAGCACGGCGGTGTCCGAGGTAACGCGCCGCGCGCGTCCCGTCATTAGCTGAAATGCAAAAGCGGCCACGGCGATCACCGCCACCATTGCCGCCGCTGTCGCCAGATACGCGCCCAAGACCGCCACGATATTAAGCGTTGCCCAGGCGGTGACGTCCTGCATGCAGGCAACCAGTTTGGCGATGAGACCGGTATATGAGGGGCAAATAGAGTTATTGGGGCCAAGGGC
>JAFATP010000294.1 GCA_019243895.1 Alphaproteobacteria bacterium | reverse complement strand
CGCCGCCGTCGGCCAACAGGTTCTGGCCGATCAGCTCTTCCATCACCAGCTTCAGCGCCGCATCCGGCATCGGCGCGGCGATTCCCAGCGTTTGCAGCGAGCGCGCCAGCCGCGCCAGGTGCAGCTCGCGGTCCAGCAGGCGGCGGTTATAAAACGCGCAATATTCATACACGCCGTCGGCGAACTGATAGCCGCGATCCTCGATATGCGTGAGGGCCCTGGCGTGCGGCAGATAGCGCCCGTTGATGTAAGCGATGCGGCTCAAGAATCCTCCATGCCGAGATCATGTTTCCCGGCGCGCAGGAACGGGCGCGGGGCGTAGGCGAAATCCGCCGCCGCCTCGACGGAGGGGAAGTTTAGATTCTCATTCATGCGCCGGATCATCGCTCCGCTAAGGCCACTGGTGTGGATGCCGATGTTGTGCAGGATTCCCCCCACGCCGTCAAGCAGCCACGGCAGGAACGGCAGCTTCACCACCCGAAGCTTTTTACCCAACACCTGCGCGATGCGTTGCGCCATCGCCATGAAGCTCAAGGTTTCGCCGCCGCCCAGATTATAGGCCTTGTTGCGGGCGGCATCGCTGGCCAGCGCCTGCAGCGCCGCTGCCGCCAGATCGTCGCCGTGCACCGGCTGACGCAAGCCGGAGGCGGGAGGATACACCAGCAGCCAGCCTCCGCGCCGGATGCTGCCCGCCAGCCGCGATACGTTGCGGTCGGTGCCGAGTCCATAAATCAGTGTCGGGCGCAGCAGGGTTAAATCGATGCCCAGCTCACTGCAACGGTCTTTGCACCGGGCCTCCGCCTGGCTCAGCCGCAATGCCACCGCCCGCTCATAGGCGTCGGAGGAATGCGCCTTGGTAAAAACGGAAGTGGAGCCGAACGCGATAATGCGCTTCACCCCGGCGCGGGCGAAGGCGGGCAGTGCCGCTTCCAGCAGCCACAGCGGCGCGCAATGAATGACGGCGGCGCAGCGTGGAAGGCTTGCCAATGAAGCCAGATCCCCATTGAGCCAGTGAACTGACTCCAGCGTATTAAAATGAAAGGTTTCACGGGTCAGGGCATGGATTTCCGCGCGCGCCTTCACCAGCCGCCCGAGCAGAAACGGGCCGATTTGCGACGTGGCGCCGGTAACGAGAATCGGCATGCCGCCGAGCTTTTCCGTCACCGCCGGAGCGGCGGCGGCCTCCAGAAACCGCAGCACCTGCCTGCCGCAGCGCGCCGCCCGGTCGCTGCGAAGGCGGTGCGGCATCAGGCAGCGCGCCGCATAGCGCGCATGAATCCCTCCCTGCAATGCTAATTTTTTCCACGGCGGCAGTTGAGGATAATGCGCGTGGAAATAGCGCAAAAAGCCATCGCGCTTGCAACGCTCCACAAAACGCGAGGGCGTGTTGCTGGTGCTGCGCCAATGCACCACTTTCACCTCCGGCACGCAGAGGATTTTTCCGCCGCCCCGGTACACGCGCAGGCACAAATCCAAATCTTCCACGTGAAGGAAATAGCGCTCGTCCATGCCCCCCAGCGCTTGGTAATCGCGGCGGCGAATAGCCATGCACGCCCCGGAAACCGCCGGGACCTCCACCGTATGCTCCGGCGGCGGCAGATGATGGAGATTCAGGCGCGGGGCGCCGCGGCGAAACGCATGCATCATTTCGCCAAGGGCGGTGTCAGGCGTCAGCAATGCCCGCCTTCCGCCGCGCTGCTCGCTGCCATCCGGGTTCAGCAACAACGGCGCCGCCAGCATGGCCTGCGGCGTGTGCTCCAGCGCTTCGGTCAAGCGCGGCAGAACACGCGCGGGCAGCAGGCAGTCAGGGTTCAGCAGCAGCAGGAATTCGCCCGTTGCCGCTTCCGCCGCGCGATTGCACCCGGCGGCGAAGCCGATATTGCCTTGGCCGGTGATCAGCCGGAAAGCCGGCTGCTGCCGCTCCAGCGCGCGCAGATACGCTTCCGCTTCCGGCGGATTGCCGTTATTCACCATGATCAGCTCGGCAAGCCCCTCCTGCGCCAGCGCCAGCGCGATGCCATGCCTCAGCACCGCCCCGGTATGATAGGAAACCATCAGGATGCTGGTCAGCGCCATGCGGGCGGATTGGCGCGGTATTCTTCCCAGCCGGGCAGCGCGCGGTCGCGGTCTGAGAGAATGGGGTCTACCACCGGCCAGGGAATGGCCAGCGCCGGGTCATCAAAGCGGATGCCCGCTTCGCCGCCCGGCTGGTAAGGCGCGGTGACTTTATACAACATGTCCGCCGGCGTTTCCCCGAGCACGCAGAAGCCATGCGCGAATCCCGGCGGAATCCACAGCAGCAGGCCGTTTTCCGCGCTCAGCTCCGCCGCGTAATGCTGCCCGAACGTGACCGAATGCGGCCGAACGTCCACCGCCACGTCCCAGATGCGCCCGTGCAGCACGCCCACCAGCTTCCCCTGCGGCGGCGTGTGCTGCGCATGCAGGCCCCGCAGCACACGCGGGTGCGAATGGGAATGATTGTCCTGCGCGAAATGCGTGGGCAAGCCGAGCGCGGCGAATTTCTGCTCATGGAAACGCTCCACGAAAAAACCGCGCGTGTCATTTATCACCTTCAGGCGTATCTGCTTAAGATCCGGCAGCGGCGTGTCCAGCACTTCCATATTTCTGTTCCATACACGCGGCAAGCCCCTCCTGCCAAGCAGGAAGCAAGATGCCCAGCGTCTTTCTTGCCTTGCTGCAATCCAGCCGTGAGTTATGCGGGCGGCGCGCCGGCGTGGGATAGGCTTCCGAGGGAATCGCCGTCACCTTGCGTACGTTCAACGCTTCTCTGCGGCCGGCGGCGGCGAAGATGGCCTCGGCGAAGCCGTGCCAGGTGGTTTCTCCGCCGTGGCAAAGGTGGTAGACGCCGGAAGGAAATTCTTTTTGCGCCATCGCCGCCGTAAGCCCTGCCATTGCAGCTTGCGCCAGCTGCGGCGCATAGGTGGGCGCGCCGTGCTGATCCGCCACCACTTTCACCTCCTCGCGCGTCCGTCCCAGCGCGAGCATCGTGTTTAAGAAATTCCGGCCGTTTGCATCGTAAAGCCAGGATGTGCGGAAGATCAGATGTTTTCCGCCGCGGCGGCGGATGGCGTTCTCGCCGTCCAGCTTGGAGCGGCCGTAAAGGCTGAGTGGCGCGGGCGGGTCTTCCTCGGTCCAGGGGCGGCTGCCTTCGCCGCTGAAAACGTAATCGGTGGAAAAATGCACCAGGGGTATGCCTTCATGGGCGCAGTATTCCGCCGCATACAGCGGGGCGCGGGCATTGACGGCGAAAGCCGCATCCGCGTCGCGTTCCGCCTTATCCACGGCGGTATAGGCCGCCGCGTTCACCACCGCTTCCGGCTGGAGGCGGGTAAGCGCCGCATTCAGCGCCGCCGCGTCGGTGATGTTGACTTCGTCATGCCCCAGCGCCGCCGCGCTTCCGCCCAGCAGCGCCTGTAAGGCGCGGCCCAGCTGCCCGCTTTTCCCCAGGATCACTATCATGCTGACAAGTATAGGGTCTGTCATGAATTTGTCATAAAAAAAATGGTTGATAGGATAGGAATTATGTTATGATGCGGATGGAGATTGTGTATTTAGGTATAGTCATAAGAGGTATTCATGCCGGATAATGACCTGGGTAATCAGCCAGATAATGCTTCCGCCGCTCCCAAAGGGAGCGCGCTTTTAACCGTCGGCAAGGTGGTGGCCGCCGCCGGCATGGCCGTGGGCGCCGTGCTTCTGCTCACCGCCGTGTTCGGAAACCCGTCAACGGAATCGGTGTTGAACGGAATTAAAGGTCTTTTCAGCAGTACGCCCGGTGAAACGGCAAGCATTGGTGCCGGTATAGGAAAATTCCTCGGCGATCACTTGGCTCTGACCGGCGCCGCGGCGCTGGCCGCCAGCTATGTCGGCTATAAGCAGTTCGACGAGCAGCAGGAAGCAATCAAAGACAGCCGGCTGCCCGCCATGCCCCGCACCAGCTTCGCCGCCAATGTCGAACTGGAGAAAATTGCCGAGAAACAGGCCTTGATCGCCGCCCGCAACCAGGTTTATTTCGGGCAGCCGGCCATGGCGCCCAGCCGCGGTTAAAAAGCCAAAACTGCCGGTTTTCATTGCATTTACGAGATCTTAACCTATCCGTGGCATGCTCGAAACTAGAATAATCTTTTTAGCCATTGGATAACCCCTTGATCGCCTTTGCCTCATCTATGCCAGACGCCAACTCGACCACCGCGCAGCCGGACAATATCTCCCGCATTGTGATGCTCACCTATGGCCGCATGCAGGACGGCAACGGCTCCTACTGGTGCTACGTGGCGGTGAAGCCTTCGCAGTATGACCGCTTCATGGCGCGGCTGAAGGCGGGCACGCTGGATTTGCACCACTATGAGGAAGACGGCTTCGGCGAAATCATCATCTCCGGCCCCGGCCTGCTGCCGCCGCCGGAAGTGACGCGTGACGTGGCCAAGATGTTCAAGGCCAATGTGAAGGAGCTGTTCACGGACGCAGACCCCCAATCCGCCATCGCCCGCAAAATAGACGCGCTGAAGAAAAAAGCGGAAAATCCCACGGGCGGGGCTTAAGGTCGCGTCTGTTACAATGCTGACTTTTTTCCCCTTGCGCCATCTTCATCAAATTGTCATGCTCAAGCAGTGATTTTTCCTATAAGGTGGATACTAAGGTAACGAGATTAGACAAGAGGCATTTATGGATTTGCAGCCGATCGAGAGTGCGATAAGCACATTAGGCACAGCAGTTAAGTCTGGCTTTGACCCGTTGCATGAAACCCTTCGGAGTTATTTTCCGAATATTGATCATGTCATCCCCTATGCCCAAAAAACTGCGCATGATCTTTATGCTCAAGCCCAGAAGGCGGCTGGTCCCGCACTGAAGGAAATGGGTAAGTTCGGACAGAGTGCAGAAGCGGCATTCAATAATATTCCCAATCTCATAAGTAAACTTAGAACGCCGTAGTAAATTCTTTATAGCTTAAAAAGCCGCCTCCGGGCGGCTTTTTTATTTCTTCCCTTTTCATTCCCGCGC
>JAFATP010000288.1 GCA_019243895.1 Alphaproteobacteria bacterium | reverse complement strand
GCTTTCACCAAGATGCAGGGCGGGCGCTTCTTCATCGGCGTGATGCGGCCGGACGGCAGCGGCGAACGCATGCTCACCGAGAGCTGGCTCGACGAAGGCCCCACCTGGGCGCCGAACGGCCGGGTGATCATGTTCAACCGCGAATTTCCCGGCAACCGCAACGGCGGGCCCGGCACTTCCCGGCTGTATTCCATTGATATAACCGGATACAATTTACGTGAAGTGCCCACGCCCATTGACGCTTCCGATCCCGCCTGGTCGCCGACGCTGCCGATGTAACCCTCTGGGGCGGAAGGCAAGTACAGTGTTGCCTTTATAACACAATTGAAAGGATTATGGTGGGCTTCAAGGGAATCACATTGCTTTCCTAAATCCTTGGCCTTAGGTGATAACCGGTCCGTTACACGGTCATTTCCGATGGCCGGGCGATGCAAAGTCTAAGCCGGCGGATAACCCGGGCGGTGAAATGCCTTGGTTATAGCCGGTGCGGAATGGGAAACTGTACTAGAAAATAGGAGAGAAATATGAACCTTTCGACGAAAATGCTGGCCGTGCTTTCTGCGGTATTCCTGCTCGCCGCGTGCGAAACTGCTCCGCAAGGCGCCGGCGGTGCCGGTGGCGCAGGCAGCAATGCCATGGGCGGTGCCGGTGGAAGCGCCCGTGCGGGCAGCCAGGAAGACCTCGCCGCCAATGTGGGCGATCGCGTGTTCTTCGCCTTCGACAGCTCTTCGCTGAGCGACGAAGCCCAGAAAACCCTGGAACGCCAGGCTACGTGGCTGAAGCAATATCCCAACGTGAACGTCACCATCGAGGGGCATTGCGACGAGCGCGGCACGCGTGAGTACAACCTCGCGCTGGGCGAACGCCGTGCGGATGCCGCCAAGAAATACCTGGTCAGCCTGGGTGTGAAATCCAGCCGCGTCTCTACCATCTCTTACGGTAAAGAGCGTCCCGCCGTGGTGGGTCATGACGAATCTGCCTGGTCGCAGAATCGCCGTGCCGTAACGGTGGTGGCCGGCCAATAAGCCACTTGAGTTGACATGTCCCGCCTCTGGCGCATCTTCGGATGCGTTATGCGGGACTTGTTTTTTTGACCCTTTGCATTGAATGATCATGCCGCGCATTTCCGCTTTTTTCCCGCTCACCGTCGCCCTGGCCGTCCTGGGCGCTCCGGCCTTCGCTCAATACGGAACGGATAATCCCGAAATGTATGACCGGCTGGACCGTCTGGAGCGCGATATGATGACGCTGCAGCGCCAGGTGGCCCGAAGTGGCGGCGCTCCCGCCGTGGGCGGCATGGGCGCGGATATGCCGGAGGGCGGCACGCCTCAGCTTGCTGTTCAGCTTTCCTCCATGGAGGAGGAGCTGCGCGGCCTGCGCGGCAAGCTGGAGGAAAACGAGTTCCAGATTCGCCGCCTGAACGATGCCCAGGCGAAATTTCAGCGCGACGTTGAGTTCCGCCTGAATGCGCTGGAGGCAGGGCATAACGGCCCGCCGAACGAAGCCGCGCCGGGCGCGCCCAAAAATTCTCTGCCGGATGGGGTGGCGGCGGAAATTCCGCCGGGAGAATCGGACGCCAAAGGCGGCGCCGGCCCCGCCAATGCGCCTGAACCGGAGAATTTCGGCACGGCGCGTGAGCATTACAATTATGCGTTCCGGCTGATGAACCAGACGCGCTATGAAGACGCCGCGCGCTATTTCACCTCCTTCACTAAGAAATATCCCAAGGATCCGCTGATCGGCAATGCGTATTACTGGCTGGGGGAAACCTATTACATCCGCCGGGATTATGTGAAAGCCGCCGATAATTTCCGCGCCGGGTTCGAAGCGCTCCCCGCCGGCCCGAAAGCGGCGGACAACCTGCTTAAGCTCTCCATGTCGCTCTCCGCCATGCAGCGCACCAAGGATGCCTGCGTGGTGCTGGATCAGCTGCGCATGAAGTTTAAGGAGCGCGCGCCTTCGGTGGTGCAAAAAGCCGAGAGCGAATACACCCGCATCGGCTGTAAATGACAGATGCCTCCCTAAGCAAAACGGGTGGCTAAGGCGCTGTCATTCGGCGTGTGTCGAATCTCATCCGAATCAAGATATGCCCTCGGAAAGCTTAACCGGCGCGGAATTCGCCTCCCTCATCGGTCCGCTTCACCCCTCCGCCACGATGGCCGTCGCCGTTTCCGGCGGCGCCGATAGCATGGCGCTGGCGCTGCTGGCGCACGCATGGGCCGCCGCTAAAGGAATAACGCTGACAGCGCTCACCGTGGATCATCGCCTGCGGCCGGAATCCGCCGCCGAGGCGGCGCAGGTGCAGGCCTGGCTTGCGGCGCGCGGCATTCCCCATCACATTCTGGCGTGGAATGATGGCGCATCGCGCACCGGCAATCTCTCCCAGGCCGCCCGCAATGCGCGCTATGCGCTGATGAGCGGATGGTGCCGCGCCAACGGCGTGGGCGATCTGCTGGTGGCGCACCACCGCGACGATCAGGCCGAAACAGTGCTGCTGCGCTTAAAGCGCGGCAGCCACATTCACGGCCTGAGCGGCATGCGGCCCGTTACCGTCCTTTCCGGCATCCGCCTGCTGCGGCCATTGCTGGATTGCCCCAAGGCGCGGCTGGCGGAAACGCTGAAAGCGCTCGGCCAGTCATGGCTGGAAGACCCGAGCAATGCCGACCAGCGTTATGACCGCAACCGCCTGCGCGCCATGCTTGCCGCCCTCCCTTGCCATGACACGGTGATATCCCGGCTTGCGCACAGCGCCGCCCGGCTGCGCGCGCTGCGTGAGGCGCTGGAAGAGGAATGCGACCGCTTCGCGGCACAGCACGCCACCATGCTTTCTTCCGGCGGAGTCTCCATTCCCGCCGCCGCTTTCGCCGCGCTGAACAGCGAAGCGGGCCTGCACCTTCTCTCCGGCTTGCTGCAGCAGACCGGCGGCCACTCCCACCCTCCCCGCTTCAATGAACTGCACCGGCTCTACACGGCCCTCTGCGCGCAACCGCCCATCCACCGCACCCTGCATCGCTGCCGCATCGTGCGGCAGGGAGAAACGGTGAATATCATGCCGGAAATCCACGTAAAGAGCTTGAAGGCTGCCACCGCGGCCCCTATATAATTCGTATGCGTTCCACTTTGGGAGAATAACGTGCCGGGTTTTACCAAGAACATCGCCATCTGGATTGTCGTTGTGGTTCTGCTGGTGGCGCTGTTCAATATCTTTCAGGGCGGCATGGATCAGACCGGCGGCAACCGCCTGGCATTTTCCGAATTCCTGTCGCATGTGGACGCCGGTGAAATCAGCGACGTCACGATCAAGGAAACGCCGGCCAGGGGATCGTTGATCAGCGGTCATTATTCGGATGGCTCGCTGTTCATCACCCAGGCGCCCGACTATCCCGGCCTGGTGGACCGGCTTTCGCATAAGAACGTGAAAATCTCGGTGGTGGCGGATGACGGGCGCGGCGAAACCTTCTGGAGCGCCATCATTTCCTGGATGCCGATCTTCCTGCTGGTGGCGGTGTATCTCTTTTTCATGCGCCAGATGCAATCCGGCCGCGGCGGCGGCGCGATGGGCTTCGGCCGCTCCCGCGCGCGCATGCTCACGGAGAAAACCGACCGCGTGACTTTTGATGACGTGGCGGGCATCAACGAGGCGAAAGATGAATTGCAGGAGCTGGTGGAGTTTCTGAAAGACCCGCAGAAATTCCAGAAGCTCGGCGCTAAGATTCCGCGCGGCTGCCTGCTGGTGGGCCCGCCCGGCACCGGAAAAACCTTGCTGGCCCGCGCCATCGCCGGCGAGGCGAAAGTGCCGTTCTTCACCATCTCCGGCTCGGATTTCGTGGAGATGTTCGTGGGCGTCGGCGCCAGCCGCGTGCGCGATATGTTTGAGCAGGGCAAAAAACATGCGCCCTGCATCGTGTTCATTGACGAGATCGACGCGGTGGGCCGTCATCGCGGCGCCGGCCTCGGCGGCGGCAATGACGAACGCGAGCAGACGCTGAACCAGCTGCTGGTGGAGATGGACGGCTTCGAGCCTAACGACAGCGTCATCATCATCGCCGCCACCAACCGGCCGGACGTGCTGGATCCGGCGCTCTTGCGGCCCGGCCGCTTCGACCGGCAGATCGTGGTGCCCAACCCGGATATCAACGGCCGCGAAAAAATCCTCGAGGTGCATCTGAAGAAAGTGCCCAAGGGGCCGGACGTGGATGCGCGCGTGATCGCGCGGGGCACGCCGGGCTTCTCCGGCGCGGACCTTGCCAACGTGGTCAACGAGGCCGCGCTGCTGGCGGCACGCCGCGGCAAAAAGGTCGTCACCATGCGGGAAATGGAAGAAGCCAAGGACAAGGTGATGATGGGCGCCGAGCGCAAATCCCTCGCCATGTCGGACGAGGAAAAGAAACTCACGGCATATCATGAGGGCGGCCATGCCATCGTGGCGTTAAGCCTGCCCGCCTCCGACCCCATCCACAAGGCCACCATCATTCCCCGCGGCCGCGCGCTGGGCATGGTGATGCGCCTGCCTGAGCGGGACAAGCTCTCCGTGACGCGGGAGAAGATGGAGGCGGACCTCGCCGTGGCCATGGGCGGCCGCGTCGCCGAGGAGTTGATTTTCGGTTATGACAAGGTCACCAGCGGCGCCTCTTCCGACATTCAATACGCCACCCGCATGGCGCGCGCGATGGTGACGGAATGGGGCATGAGCGACAAGGTGGGGCCGCTGCATTACGGTGCCGACCAGCAGGACGTGTTTCTCGGCCAGCAGCTGGTGCAGCAAACCACGCACATATCGGATGATACCGCCTCGCTGATCGACGCGGAGGTGAAACGCGTGGTGCAAGAATCGCTGGCCCGCGCCAAATCCATTCTCACCGAGCACCTGGAGCAGCTTCACACCCTGGCCGAAGCGCTGCTTGAATATGAA
>JAFATP010000185.1 GCA_019243895.1 Alphaproteobacteria bacterium | reverse complement strand
CGACGACATCATGATAATGATCGATGATGGGATATGCGGCGGTCATGCAACGGCTATAAAATCCGATGCGTCTTGAATCCGGCAAACAACAGGTTTTTGGATGGCCGCTTTCTTGAACTCGGCGATAACATCATCCGGAACATATTCCTTCACCGCCTCGCTGCGCAGGAATTCCGCCACTCCCTCATTGCCGTGTTGCAGCTGCACCGCGACATATCCATGATCAAGGTCCCGCTTATCCAATGCATTCCACGACAGGCTTGGCGACCGCGAAAGCAGCGTATGGGCGACCCCCATTTGCTTCAGCTCGCTTTGCAGCTTTTCAAAGAGTTCCCGATGGTCAAAGCCGTCAAAGGCGATAATCATCTGCGGAGGCTTCTCAAGCACTATCTCTATGGATTGCGGCGCAATCTCGTCATGCTTGCAATAGGTAAGGTTATCCTGTGTGTCTTTATTGCGCCACGCTCTGTGCAATCCTGTAAAGATAATCTCATGGGGCTGCCCCAGGCGAATTTGTCCGCCCATTGCCAGGTTTTCCTGTTTTCTGTCCACGCGGCGGCTGGTCCAGTGCACGCCTGCATCTTCTATATGCTCAGCATACGATGCTAACACTTCGTTAAACATTGATTTACGCGGCATTTCCCCTCACTTGCCCATTGTTATATACCTATCTGCCGCGGCGTTTCACCGCGAAAGGCATATCCCAGCCCATGGGGACCACGGAGGATGCCCTGTATCTTCTGAATTGCGTTATACGGAATTATTTCCGCTATTGTCGGATCACGGATAAAATCCTCCGAACCTTCGCGGTCTGCACGATAGCGGCGGTCCAACTCGTCAGGTCTTCCCCGGTTTTCTTCCCGCTTCAACGCTACCATAACGCGGTTGGTTCCATCGGCATTCGCATGCACTTCAAAGGCCACGCCCACTCCTCGATCTTCGGCAATATGCACGCCGCGCAGCGATGCTTGCGCAATCTCATTAGCGCGTGCCGCCGCCCGTTGTATCGGCTCAATCAGCGCCTGTGCTTCCGGCGCAAGATCAAATACTATTTGCAGCTCGAGAGGGTTTGACAAATTAATAGTCACCCTTTCCGGCAATGGAGAATCCATAAGCTTGCCCGGCTGCGGCTGGTGATACAGCTTGCCATACGTAATTGTAACAGGCCGTTTGCCGTCGCCAACGCGTTCAAACTCTTCCTGGTAAAACAAATTTTGAACCACCATAATGGCTTCTTACGCCCCTCCCGCCACCAGATCGAACATGTGCAGGCGCAGCACCGCCAGCACGCCTGCGGCCGTCACGCCGAAACAGAGGAAGGCGTTGGCGATCAGCAGCGTGTATTTGGCGCGGGGCGAATGCACATAATCCTCGATCACCACCTGCATGCCGAGCTTGGCGTGCCAGAACAGGGCCACCAGGAATGTTATCATCGCCATCGCCGCCACCGGCGACCCCAGCCAGTCGGCGATGCGGAAAGGGTCATCGGCACGGGCGGCGGCGAGAATGCTGCCGGCAAACCAGATGCACAACGGCGCCAGGGCGATCGCCGTCAGGCGCTGCGCCCACCAATGCCCGACCCCGCTCTTGGCGGAGCCGAGCCCGCGGGCAACGCGCAATTTACTCTGTAATGACGTCCGGGGCATGCGAAACCGATGGGATGGCGAGAGGCTGATTGGCGAGCCACCAGGCCACGCCGGTCATACAAAGTGTAAAAATAATGACGATCCAGCCGCTTTGCGACACTTCCCTCAGCGTCAGGCCGTGGCCGGTATCCCACCACAGATGGCGAAACCCGTTGGCGAAATGGAAGAAGAACGCCAGCGTCCACAGCAGCAGCACCACGCCGCCAATGGGAGTGAGCATCCAGCGGTGCAACAGGTGATAAAGCGGCGCATGATAGGCGGCGGCCACCAGCCAGGCGACAATTAACAATGAGCCGAAATAGAGAGCAACGCCGGTTGCCCGGTGGGAAATGGAAAGCACCGAGGTAATTTGCGGCCGGTAAACGCTAAGATGCGGAGATAATGGGCGATTTTCAGTGCTATGCGGCATGCAGAAACCCCGTTGGATGCCCTTATATAAGCGCTTTCCCTGCCGGAATCCACTAAAAATAGCGGCGTTGCCGGCGCGAGGCATTAGCGCTTCAAATTCCTGAAACAATTCGCTATACTCCAGGCAAAGCGGGAACCCATATTTCATGAGCATTTACCGGTTTTCAAACGCCTCCCTGGTGGATGAGATCGTGTTCACCAAAACGGAGAACGGCGGTGAGCGCGCATACCTCCATGCCGTGCCGCGCGCGTCGCGGCATCAATTGCGCGACATTATGGGCGCGGTGCAGGCCGCGGGCTGGGAATCGGTGCCGTTCACCCTGGACAACGGCAAGCCGGCGCTGGAGATACGGGGCTTCGACAACGAGAAAAACCTATTGAAAACATTGGCGGACGCCCATTTCGTCCGCGGCAATCCCGGCATCACCGAAACCACCGACGATCACATTCCTTTCGTGGAGAAGCTGAAGAAGCGCACGCTGCAAACCAGCGGCGCGTTTTACCTGGCGGGCGATGCGGCCTTCACCACCTACGGATATAAAGAAGCACATTGGGAGGATATGCTGGCGGGCCTGGCCTATTTTGCCGGCACCAGCTCCCTGCTGGCATTCGGACGCAACGACCAGTCCGATTTGCAGTTGCATGACCTTGCCAAGGGCATGGAGACGTTCCTGCGCAAGGAAAATATCACGCTGCCGGAAACCTGCTCGCTTAAATCCATCGCGGAGGACCGCGACAAAGGAATCATCAAGAACGTCACCGACATCTGCCGCCGCTATCCTTCGGAAATGATGAATGCGTTTTATGGCGTGGCCGGCGTGTTGATCGCCACCTCGGCCATGCGGCACCGGGTGATGGCGCCTGCCATGCCCGGCCTGGCCGCACATGAAATGCGCGAATTACGCAAGGAAGGCTTGCTGGATGTGGGGCTGGGGAGCATGACCACGCTTGCAGGCGCCATCTCCGCGCTGGTGGAGGAAAAGAAGCGCGATCCGGACGAACCGCCGGCGCGCGGCATCGAAAAAGCGTGGGAGTGGATTCGCGAAAAACCGCTGCGGGTGGCGGGATATGGTTATATCGCCAGCACCCTGTGCCACGCCGGAAGCACATATATCGCATATAATCAGGCCAAGCGGCTGGGAGACACCAAGCGCCTGGCCTCCGTGCCGTACCGCGCGGTGTTCGTGGGCGCCAATCTGATTGCTGAGACGCTGCTGGCCATTTCCTCCAAGGGCCACGGCGCGGGCGTGCTCACCGATGAGAGCGTGAAGGACAGTATTTATGCGCTGGCGGCGGAGATGATCGTCAAGCAGCCCGCCGCGCAACGGGACTGGCATATCCAGCATGTGGCCGGATTTTTGCAGCAGCCCGATGTGCTGGCCGAAAGTTTTCAAACCGTGGAGGCGCAACTGCGCCGCCAGGTGGCGCTGCTGGAGAAAAATCCGTGGGCAATGGCGGATACCGCCTTCACTCCCGCGGTTTCGCCGCAGCCTAATATACAAGTGGGCGCGCTGACATCGCCCCTGCCGGCGCCGAGGGCGCAATACTCTTAAGCGGCGTCACCACGCCGTCTTTCAGTTGCAGCACCGGGTGTGAAAAGCGCGAGATCAGCGCGTCGTCGTGCGTGGCCAGCAGCACGGTGGTGCCCATTTTGTTCAATGCCTCGAACAGATACATGAAACGCAGGGCGAGCGCCGTTTCCAGATGGCCGCTCGGCTCGTCGGCGAGCAGCAGATCCGGCTTGGTGATAACGGCCCGCGCGATGGCCACGCGCTGCTGCTGTCCGCCGGAAAGCACTTCCGGCCGCGCCCGGTGATATTCCTTCAGGCCCACCCACGCCAGCATCTCCGCCACCTTGTCCTGGATGGCATGCGGCGGTTCCCCCGCCACTTTCAGCGCCAGGCCGACATTTTCCTCCACCGTCAGGTGCGGCAGCAGCCGGTAATCCTGCGACACCATGCCGATGCGTCGCCGTAACTTCGGCAAGGCATAGCGCGGCAGGCGCGTCACATCCTTGCCGAACATGCGCAACTGCCCGCACGAGGGCCGGTGGATTAGCCCGAGCATCGCCAGCAGCGTGGTCTTGCCCGCACCGCTGCCGCCGGAAAGAAAATGAAACGAGCCGCGCTCCAGCGTGAAAGACGCATCCTTGATGATGTCTTGCCCCGGCAGGTAACCTGCCGCGATATGTTCAAGCTGAATCATGGAGGATAGGGTGTTGTCTTCCGCGCGTGGTTTCCTGTATGCTCCTACCATAAAATCATTGGACGCCCGACGCAATCATGATCCTGCAATGCGCCGCCTGCAATGCCCGCTTTCTGGTGCCGGACGCCGCCATCGGGACCGACGGGCGCACGGTGCGCTGCGGACGGTGCCGGCATTTATGGTTCGTGCCTGGCGTTACGCCCCCGCCCGATTTCGATGAGGTGATGCGCGAAGGCGCCGACATCGCAACCGCGCCGCCTGCCGGGCTTGCCGCCGATGCGCGCGCCCACGTGCCGGCGGTGGTGGAGAATTCTCCGCCCTGGGCGCTGATGACAGCGGCGGGGATATTGCTGGTATTGGTGGTGCTGGCGACGCTGCTTGCCTTCGCGCCGAGAGTGCTGGGAATGCCCCCCAGCACCGGGCTGACGCTGCGCGGCATTGCCTTGCAGGCGCAGGCGGCGGCGGAAGGAAGCGGAGAGCGCTATGCGCTGCAGGGTGAGATCGTCAACCAGACGGTGCATGAAGCACGCGCGCCGCTGCTGCAGGTGTCGGTATTCAGCAAGGACAACGCGCTGCTGAAGCGCTGGCAGGTGGTAATGCCGCAGCGCCTTATCCCACCTTACGGCAGCCTGCATTTTTCCGATCCCGCGGCGGCGATCCCGGCGCAGGCGGGCTTGCGCTTACGCGTGGAGATGGGCAGCAGGCTGGAACTGTTATTGCGGAAGCTGAAATGAAGCTCGCAGGCGTTCCCTCCATCACCCCCCTGATCAGCGAGCAGGAAATTCACGCGCGCGTGCGCGCGATGGCGATGGAGATTGCCGCCGCCATCCCGCAAGACATGCTGGTGGTGGCGCTGCTGAAGGGCAGCTTCATTTTCGCCGCCGATCTGCTGCGCGCGCTGCACGACGCGGGCGTGGCGCCGCAGGTGGATTTCATGACCGCCAGCAGCTACGGCGCAGGTATGCAGAGCAGCGGCCACGTGCAGATTCAGCGCGATTTAAGCGAAGAGGTGCAGGGCCGCCACGTGCTGTTGATCGACGACATCCTGGAATCCGGCCACACGCTGCATTTTGCGCGCGCATCGCTTTTAAGCCGCGGCGCAGCGTCGCTGCACATTGCCGTGTTGCTGGAAAAGCCCGGCAAGCGCACCGTGGATATTAGCGCCAAGTTCGTAGGGTTTTCCATCGCCGATGCGTTCGTGGTGGGCTACGGCCTGGATTACGCCAATTACTACCGCGAACTGCCTTATATCGGTGTTATTGCGACATAAGCCTGGCGGCCTGCACTAAAGGCGAAAATAAACAGCACTCACGGATTCGGCGGCAGGTAACGCTCCGGGTCCACGGTTTGCTTACCCTCATGCACGGCGAAATGCAGTTCCGGCGTCGGCGCTTTGCCGCTGGTGCCGACATAGCCGAGAATATCCCCCTGGTGCACGGCAGCGTGCCGCGCCACGCTGATGCTGCTCAAATGCGCGTACGACGTAAACAGGTCGCCGGCGTGCTTCACCACCACCATGTTGCCGTAGAATTTGAGCTGATTCCCGGCATACACCGCCTCGCCGTCTGCCACGGCATACACCGGCTCGCCCACATCCGCCGCGATGATGATGCCGTCCTTATCCTTCCCGGGTTCGCCCGCGCCGAAATGCGTAATCACCTTGCCCTGCACCGGCCAGATGAAATGGGGAGCCGGCGCCGGGGCCGGCGGTGCAGGTTTGAGTGAGGATTGAGGTGGAGATTCGGACGGCGGCGTCGCGGGCGTAAACGCATTTTCCTCTCCCGGCGGGGGGGCGGGCGGCGGAGGCGTCGGGCCGTGAAACGGCATGTTGGGAGGCAGCGTCGCGGCAGCGGAGGAAGGCGGCGCCATGCCGCCCGAAGAGGAAACGGCGGGTGATGCCGCGCCGCCCGGCGGCGGCAGATCGGTGGATTGCACGGGCTCCACATTCACCGTGGTGACCGGCGCGGCAGCCACGGTAGGGCCGCTTACCTGCGGCGATGAATCGGACGGCGCGCCATAGGAAGCACCGCCCGGTGCGAACGTCACCGAACGATCGCGCGGGAATTCTTCCTGCCCGCGCATTACCACCGGCGCACGCTGCTGAGTACAGGCGGCCAGCGCCAGAATCATTATCGGGAGCCATCGGCGAAATCTCATGCGGCGCATTATAATGATCGAAAACGGCGCTGTCATCATTCAATCAACTCGCTGAAATGCAACGGCATCACTTCCCGCCGCGTGATGTCCCCGCCCATATCTTTCTGCACCACCGTGAGCGTCCGGCGCTCCGGCAGGTCGCCCAGCGGCAGCGTCATTATGCCGCTCTCGCGCAGTTGCGCGGTCAATGCCGGTGGTATATCCCGCGCGGCGGCGTTGACGATGATGCGGTCGAAAGGCGCCGCTTCCTTCCAGCCTTTGCCGCCGTCGCCGCATCGCGCCACGATATTGGTGTAGCCCAGCGCCGCGAAGCGCCGCAGCGCCTGGTCCAGCAACGTCCGGTGGCGCTCTATGGTATAGACGCGGCGGCTCAAACGCGACAGCACCGCCGTTTGATAGCCGCTGCCGGTGCCGATCTCCAGCACGGTATGGCGCGGATCCACTTCCAGTTCCTCAATCATGCGGGCAACGACGGTGGGCTGGGTGACGGCCTGCCCGCACGCCAGCGGCAGCGCCACATCCTCATAAGCTTCCGCGCGTAACGCCTCATCCACGAACCATTCGCGCGGCACCTGCTCCATGGCGGAAAGCAGGCGCGTATCATGCACCCCCGCTCCCCGCAGCGCCATCACCAGCCGGATGCGGCGGGAAAGATCGTCATCGGCAGGCGCGCGATCGGGCATATGCTATGCCTTCAACTTTCCTTTCAGGCGGTTCAGCGTCGGGTAATCGGTCATATCCATCTGCACCGGCGTCACAGTGACGAACCCCTCCTCCAGCTTTGCCACATCCACCTCCGGGCCGTTGGCGGCGTTGTCGCGGTCGCCGCCGATCCAGAAATACGGCCGCCCGCGCGGGTCGCTGCGCAGGTGCAGCGCCACGCTCATCACGCGCTTGCCCTGCGGCGAAACAGTCACGCCTTTCACCGCCGCCTTGGTGCAGGCGGGGAAATTGAGGTTGATGAAGCTGCCGGCGGGCCAGCCCGCCCGCAACAGCTCCGGAATCAGCGTTTGCGCAAAGGCGGAGGCCGTGTCCCAGCAGATGGGCTGATCGTCGTCCAGCGCCTGCGACAGCGCGATGGCGGGCACGCCCAGTAATGTTGCCTCCATGGCCGCCGCCACGGTGCCGGAATAGCTGATATCGTCTCCCACATTGGAGCCGCGGTTGACACCGGAGAGCACCAGGTCCACCTTTTTCAGCGGCGCTTCCCTGCCCTGCGGCTTGCGCGCGGGGATGATCTGCTGCAACGCCAGCAGCACGCAATCGGTGGGTGTGCCCGAAACCGCGTGGCGCCGCGCCGTGATCTTGCGCACCCGCACCGGCACGTGCAGGGTCAGTGAATGCGCCGCGCCGCTTTGCTCCTGCTCCGGCGCGACCACCCACACATCGCTGGTGAGCTTGCGCGCGATGCGCTCCAGCACTTTCAGGCCCGGCGCATTGATGCCGTCGTCATTGGTGAGGAGAATCCTCACAGGCTGACGATGCCCATATAAGGCCGCAGCGCTTCGGGAATGATCACGGTGCCGTCTTTCTCCTGATAATTCTCCAGGATCGCCACCATGGTGCGCCCGATGGGCAGGCCGGAGCCGTTCAGCGTGTGCACGAACTCGGTTTCCTTGGTGTCCTTGCGCCGGAACTTGGCCTTCATGCGCCGCGCCTGGAACGCGCCGCAATTGGAGCAGCTGGAAATTTCCCGGTACGCATTCTGCCCCGGCAGCCACACCTCGATGTCATAGGTTTTTTCGGCGGCGAATCCCATATCGCCGGTGCACAGCAGCACCACGCGGTAATGCAGGCCCAGCTTTTGCAGCACCGCCTCGGCGGCGGCCGTCATGCGCTCATGCTCGGCATGGGCGTTTTCCGGCGTGGTGACGGACACCAGCTCCACCTTGGAGAACTGGTGCTGGCGGATCATGCCGCGCGTGTCTTTTCCCGCCGCCCCCGCCTCGGCGCGGAAGCACGGCGTCCATGCGGTGTAGCGCAGCGGCAGCGCCTCCTCGTTCAGCGTGCGGTCCGCCACCAGGTTGGTCAGCGGCACCTCGGCGGTGGGAATCAGCCAGTAATTATGCTCGGTGTGAAACAGATCGTCGGCGAATTTGGGCAGCTGCCCGGTGCCGCGCAGCACGTGATCGCGCACCAGATACGGCGGAGAAACCTCGGTGTAGCCCGCGTCATGCGTGTGCTTATCCAGAAAGAAACTTGCCAGCGCCCGCTCCATATGCGCCAGCGCGCCTTTCAGCACCACGAAGCGCGCGCCGGAAAGCCAGGCGCCCTCCTCGAAATCCATCAGCCCCCGCGCCTCGCCCAGGTCGAAATGCTCCTTGGGTTCAAAGGAGAATTCCGGCTTCTTGCCCCACTCGCGCACCACCACGTTGTCTTGTTCGCTTTTGCCCTGCGGCACATCCGCCGCCGGGATATTGGGCAGGGAGAGCAGAAGTTGCTCCAGCTCGCCGTGAGCGCCCAGTTCCCGCTCCTCCGACGCGATGGTGTCATTCAACCGGCGGGATTCCTCCATCAGCGCGCTGACATCCTCCCCCTTGGCCTTGGCCGCCCCAACCTGCTTGGCGAATTGGTTGCGCTTGGCAAGCAATTCCTGAAGCTCTGTCTGCCGCGCGCGGCGCGCGGTGTCCAGCGCCAGCAGATGGGCGGATTGCGGCTCCATGCCGCGGCGCGCAAGCGCTTGGTCAAACTGCTCCGGATTCTGGCGTATCCATTTGATGTCGTGCATGTTCTCTCCTTCGTTCAATGGCGCGGCATATCCACACCGATCCTTCATAGAGCAGATAAAGCGGAACGGAAAGAGCCACTTGGCTGAAAATATCGGGAGGAGTGATGAAGGCCGCCACCACCACGATAATCACCACGGCGTAGCGCCGCCCGCGCGCCAGCGTTTTGGCCTGGATCATACCCGCCTGCGTCAGCAGCGCCAGCACCACCGGCAATTGGAACGAGATGCCAAACGCCAGCAGCAGGTGAATCACCAGCCCCAGATATTCGCTCACCCGCGCTTCCAGCCGGATCGGCATGCCGCCGGCGCTGGCCGTCTCGAAGCTTAAAAAGAACCGCCACGCCGCCGGGAAGATACCGTAATAGCACAAGGCCGCCCCGGCGAAAAATAAGATAGGCGCGGCCACCAGATAGGGCACCGCGGCGCGCCGTTCCTGCTTATACAGACCGGGGGCCAGAAACGCATACGCTTGCGAGGCGATGACGGGAAAGGAGAGAAAGAATCCGGCGAACACCGCTAGCTTCAGATAAGTGAAAAACGCTTCCGTAAGGCCGGTATAAATCATGCGGCGGTTGGCGGGGTCCGGAAAGGAATCGGCCAGCGGCTGCACCAGGAATGCATAAATCTGCGGCGCAAACGTGTAGGCCAGCGCCGTGGCGGCGAAAAAGGCGAGAAGCACGATAATCAGCCGCCGCCGCAGCTCAATCAGATGCTCGATCAGCGGCGTCTCGCGCATCTCCGGCACCGCATCATTCGGGCTCATGGGGCGGATTCTGCGGCGGCGAAAGGTGAGAAATATCGTAGGCTTCGTATTGACGGCCGTCATCGCCGGTGATCATTTTCACCTCCTTCTGAAAGCCGTCATGCGCTTCGTGCAAGCCGGATTCCCGCGCCACGTCGTCAAACGCCTGCTTCATCTCGCGGGCAAAGCCGCGCAGCTGCGCCAGGCCCCTGGCGACGGCGCGGATGGCCACCGGCATGTCTTTCGGGCCAATGAAGACCACCGCCACCACGACGATCAGCAGAATCTCGGCCAGCGAGAAGTCAAACATGCATGCCTGCTTTTAAGTGTTGCGGAAGTGGCATCTCGTCATCGCGGGCGGCATAACCGCCGCGGCGATGCGGAGAACAATGTTTTGCACCCGCCGGATTGCCTCGCTACGCTCGCAATGACGGAAATGATTTCGTCGCATGGCATAACGCTAATAGCTGTTGCCGCCCTTTTGCTTCTCCGGGGCGACGGGAGGAGCTTCGTGATCGATGGTATGAGTCACCGGGCGCGGCGCGGGCGTGGACGGCGTTTCCTCTTCGGCCTTCATTCCCTCGCGCAGGCTGCGGATGCCTTTGCCAATGTCATGCATCACGCGCGGCAGCCGGCCAGCGCCGAAAACCAGCAACACGATAAGCAGGATAAGCAGAAGATGCGGAAGGCTGATACCCATGGAATACTCCGGTCTGTAGTTGGTCGTTGGCAGTTAGGCGCTGGCTGTTGGTTAGTTAACGACAGGCGAGCAACGGTCAACGGCTAACGTCCTTCAGGCTATCACGCCGCCAGCAGCGCGTCCAGCCGCTCTTTCGC
>JAFATP010000167.1 GCA_019243895.1 Alphaproteobacteria bacterium | reverse complement strand
AACCATGGGAACCTGCTGTAAAAGTGATGCGCTATTATTGCGGCTACGCTCCAGGAAGCAAGGGGAAAGAACAGCACGCGCCAGGCCGTTTCTAGCGGTCAACCATTAAGGTTTAACTAACAGAACGAGAAATACCTGCGCGCGTCTATTTCCAAGCAGGCTGATGTTGTTTTTATTTTTTTCTGCGGAAACGTCTGCGGCAATTTTATCCGGGCATTGATATGCCATGCTGGTGCGCATTTACGCCAATGAACCCATGGTTATGAGATTTATCGCTTACCCTTTCCCCCTGGCGGCACTTTTCGCTCTGATGACGGGCATGTTCATGGACAGCCTGTGCCGCCGCAAGCCGCAGGGCTGCAAAGACCGGGAATTGCGCGAGCATTTAAGCGAACGGCAGATCGATAAAATGGTGGAGGACAGTTTTCCCGCCAGCGACCCGCCGAGCATTTATTAATCACGCAGCCAACGAGGACGCCCATGAACAGCAATACATTCACACGCCGGCAATTTATGAGCGGCGTAGGCGCGGGACTGGGCGCGGTGGCGATATCCCCCGCCTTCGCGCAGGAAAGCGCAAGCGCGTCCGCGCCGCAAGCAACGGCTCAGCCGTTACAAGACCCTACCACCAAATACCCGAAGCCTCCTTTTAAGGAGCAGATGCAGCCCTGGCCGGGGCTGGCGGGGAAGATGGACCCCCGCCCCGATCACGGCGAAACCAGCTATAAAGGCTCCGGGCGCCTGGCGGGGCGCAAAGCCTTGATCACCGGCGGCGATTCGGGAATGGGCCGCGCCGCCGCCATCGCTTATGCGCGGGAGGGCGCGGATGTGGCCATCAATTATTTCCCGTCGGAGGAGCCGGATGCACAAGAAGTCATCGCCCTGATCAAAAAGGAAGGGCGCATTGGGCTGCCCATTCCCGGCGATCTGCGCGACGAAGCCTTCTGCAGGCAGCTGGTGGAGAAGGCCGTGCAAGGACTGGGCGGGCTCGACATCGTGGTCAATAACGCGGGGAGGCAGCAGACGCATGCTTCCATTCTTGATATCTCCACCGAGCAATTCGACTGGACGATGAAAACCAATATTTATGCGCCGTTCTGGATCATCAAGGCGGCGCTGCCGCACTTAAAGCCGGGCGCGGTGATTATCGGCACTGCGTCGGAACAAGCCTATGATCCTTCCGCCGATCTTTACGATTACGCGCAGACCAAGGCAGCCACGATGAATTACGTCAAATCGCTGGCAAAGCAGCTAGCGCCCAAAGGCATTCGCGTCAACGGGGTGGCCCCCGGCCCGATCTGGACGCCATTGCAGATCAGCGGCGGCGCCACTCAGGAAAAGGTGAAAAAGTTTGGCGGCGATACGCCAATGGGCCGCCCCGGCCAGCCGGCGGAACTTGCATCTATTTATGTCCAGCTGGCGGCGGCCGATGCGAGCTATGCCACCGGGCAGATCTATGGCTCCTCGGGCGGGAAGGGGCAGCCGTAATGGCCAATGTCTGCGACGTATTGGTGCGATTGCTGGCCCAGGCGGGGGTGAAGCATATTTTCGGCGTGCCGGGGGATGCCATCAATGCATTGACGGAAGCATTACGCCATCAGGACAAGATAAAGTTTATCCATGTGAATCACGAGGAAAGCGGGGCTTTTGCCGCCTCCGGCCAGGCGAAACTGACCGGCAGGCTGGGCGTATGCGCCGGAACCGCCGGGCCGGGGGCGATCCATTTGCTGAACGGCCTTTATGACGCCAAATGCGACCGCGCGCCGGTCCTGGCCATTACCGGCCAGGTGGAAACGCGCTTCATGGGCAGCGCCTACCAGCAGGAAATCGACCTGCACGGGCTATTCAAGGATGTCTGCGTTTATAACCAGGTGGTGATGAATCCCGACCATTTTCCATATATCGCAGTTCACGCCATTCAAACGGCGATTGAGCGCAAAGGAATCGCCCATATCAGCATTCCCATCGATATTGCCGCGAAATCCGTGGCACATGCGGACAAATGGCAGGCGCATATTCCGGATATGCGCGTTCTGCCCGCCGACCTTCGCAATATCGATAAAGCCGCCGAGCTGCTAAACCGCCATGACCGCATCGCCATTCTCGCCGGCATCGGCTGCCACGGCGCGGCGGATAAAATATTTGCGCTGGCGGAAAAGCTGCGCGCGCCGATCATCCACGCCCTGCGCGCCAAGGAGCTGTTCCCGGAATCGCACCCTTATTCCGTTGGCGGATTAGGCAATCTGGGAGTTAAACCGGCAACGCGCGTCATCGAACGCTGCGATCTGCTATTGATGATCGGCACTAATTTTCCCTATACCGATTTCCTGCCGAAACATGCCAAAGTGGTGCAGATTGACGGCGATCCGTGCCAGATCGGCAAGCGTATCCCCGTGGACGTTCCCCTGGTGGGCGATGCCGGATCAATAGCGGAATTGCTTCTGCCCACCCTCAAGGCAAAACAGAAATCGGCGTTTTTGGAAGAAGCGCAGGCTGCCATGAAAAGCTGGAAGGCGGAAATGAAGCGCCACGTCGAAAACGGGGGGTCGCCCATTAAACCGGCGCGGCTGGCCTATCTGGTCGGCGAGGCGGCGAGTGACACCGCGATCTTCGTCAGCGATACCGGCGAAGTGACAGCATGGGTTGCGCGCTATCTGCAAATGCGTTCCGGCCAGAGATTCACCGTTTCCGGCATGCTAGCCACCATGGCGTTCGGCATGGGCGCGGCCATCGGCGCCAAGCTTGCCTACCCGGAGCGACAGGTGATCGCGCTGGTGGGAGACGGCGGGTTTTCCATGCTGATGACGGATTTTTCTACCGCGGTTAAATACAAGCTGCCCATGCTTATCGTCGTTTTTAACAACCGCAAGCTCGGCATGATCCAAGTTGAGCAGGAAGGACGCGGGCTTCCCGATTACGAAACCGATCTGCACAATCCCGATTTCGCCGAATTCGCCAAGCTTTGCGGCGGCGGCGGAATGCGCGTTACGGATCCGGCGGCATTGCAATCCGCCATCCACGCCGGCCTGGAAAGCGACGTCCCGTTCGTGCTTGACGTGCTGGTGGATGCCGATGAGAAAATCATCCCGCCCGTCATAACATTGGCGCAGGCCGTTCATTACGGCATGGCGAAAGTGAAGGAACGCATCGGATCATAAAGCAATGGGAGACAGGAGGCTGTCTTATGACCAAATCCAATGAAATTGCCGCCAGCTATGACAAAGCGAAAACCTTTAAAGGCGAGCGCTATACCGGCATGAAGGTCGGCCGCACGCATCACTGGTATTACGACAAGGGCGACTGGAAGGAAAAGAAAATCACCCCTGAAAAATGGGAGCTCGCTTATTCTACCACCAAGCGCCGCGCCGGTAAAGCGCCGGAAGGCAGCGGCGTGCCGGTCGGCACCGGCTATCATTGGTTCATTCTCGCGCATCAATATGTCGAGAAGCTCAATGCCAATGATTACATGACGCAAATGGTGGGGATTAAATACAAGCTGGCCCATAAGCGCGCGGGTAAAGACAGCTGGAACGCCGCCGGCAATGCGCAGAAGAAGCACCTGATCGAAATCCTGCAAAGCCTGATCGCCGAACTGGAAGCCGACCCCGAGCAGCTCACGCCGATTCCGCTGAAAGTGGAATATAAGAACAAGCTGTATGAAGGCACCGCCGTGCCCGTGCCCGCCGCCTGCGAGAACGGCGCGTGCTTCGATCTGGACATCACCCTGAACAGCAAGCATATCGGCATGATGCGCCGCGCCGGGGATAAATGGAAAATCACCGAGCTCAAAAGCCAGGGCCTGGCGAATGCCATCGGCGAGCAGATTACTCAGTGGTACCGCAAAGCGGCGTAAGCCCGCGCTTCAGACGCCCACCTGCGGCGCCTCCACCCGGCTTTTCGCCAGCGCCTGCTGATGGTCCCCGCTTTTCTCAAGGCGTAATCTCGCGGGCGCTTTCTCTGCCCAAAAGGATTGCTCGCCAGGTTGTTCCTCCGCGCCGGGATATATCACCGCGCCGGGATGCTTGTCATTGGTGGAATGATGGGTGGAATCATCCGCCGACGCTTCCGCATTCTTTCTGCGCGCGGCGAATGCCTTGCCGATAAAGAAAAGCCCCGCCGTGCATAGCGAGGTGTAAACGATCTCGAAAAGCCCGGTATTAACCAGCCCTTCGATTTGATAGCGGGCGTCCATCGGCGTGGCCTTCCGTGCCGCCGTACCCGTGCGCTCCGCCATGTTCTTAAGCTGGTTATCCGACAGTTTCTGCGCCCAGTTGCGAACGGAGGGAATACGCGTAAGCCACCCGCCGATTTTCTTGCCGGGAATGTCGAACACGAAGCCGTTGATGGACTCCACCGTCTCGCGCTCGAACACCCCGCTTCCGGGGGAAACTTCGGCAAGGATGCCTTTCTGCGCGCTATGCGGAAAGGTCTTGGCATTAAACGTGAAGTAAGTGGCCATGACCAGGGCGAACGTGGCGGCGCGGGCCTTGATCACGTCCTGCCAGCTACGCTGAACCTCTTTATCATAGACGGATGCATCCTCCGGCACGCTATCGAGCTTTTCATCGATCCAGCGGCTGATGGGCTGGCGCTTCGACTCAAACGCCGCCACCACCGGGGCCATCAGGCTGCCGTCCAGGAACGACCAGACGATCATATTCAAATTCCTGGCCATCTTCGGGTTCTCCGCCAGCACGGGCACCTTGGTCAATTGATCCTTGAACCATGAGCTGCGCTTGACGAAAGGATTCGCCTTGTTCTGATTGAAATTGCTGTGATAGGTAACGAAGGTGGAAAGCGCGAAAACGCCGATATTGGCGAGGAGCGGATACAGGATGAAGTCGAACGCTTTCTGCCCCCGGGTGCGCGGCAGCGTGCTGTCCACCGGGTTGTCGACGCCGGTTTTGGCATAGCCGATGGCACTCTCCAGCTCCGCCAGCGCATCGTCCAGCCCGGAGCGCAGATCATTCCATCGCTTGCGCGTGGTGGTATCGGCGCCGACAGGGCTGGGGATGCGAACGCTGTCATAGAGGAATTTCGTCTGCGCCACGTCCATGGCGAACTCGGCGGCCTTGCGCGGCGGCACATCACGGCTCAGCGCCGCGATGAAGCCGGCATACATCGCATCGTCCACGCCCAGCGTATGCTTTTTTCCCGAGATGGCGGGAGGAACCGGCATTTCATAGCGCGCCGCCGGCGCGCCGTCCGGTGAAGCCGCCACCAGCAGCGTGGCGCTGTCGTTTGCATGCTTGACCAGCGCCACGGCGGGATTGCGGCGCGGCGGTTTGCCGGCAGCCGCGCGCAGCCCGTCGCGCCGCGCCATCTCCGCCTGGAGATGCCGGATGGCGCGCTCGCCGTCGCCGCCCGTTTCATACCAGCGCGCCAGTTCCGCCTCGTCGGCGACAATCACGTCGGCGCTGGGAATCAGGCGTTTATGGATATCCCCCGGTTCCCCTTCATAGAAACGCGCTTGCTTCGGCATGGAAACGATGATCTGCTTATCCTGCCGAAAACCACTCCGCAGCAGCGCTTCCGGCAGGGTGTCATCGAATTTGGACCAGAGCGAAATGGGAAGAAAAACGGCGTCGCTGCGCGCCACGCGCTCATCCGTTACCATTTCCGCGTTCAGCTTTTCAGCGGCATTGCCGGGGTAAGTCACGCAGGTGCGCTTGCCGTCCGCATAGGTGAAAATGAAGGAACGGGCGGACCGGGCGCCCTGAAAGGGGCCGGGATCGAGGCGGATGCCGCTGCGGCGCAGGTCTTCGGTGATCAGAGCGTCATGCACGTCATCCGCGCCGACGACGCCGAGAAAATCGATTTCCGCCCCGTCGCCGAGCAGGTGCTTCACCGTGGTCAGGATATCCGCCGTCGAGCCGCCGGCTTCCCGCTTGGACGGCAGCCCCGCCGCCGCCAGCGCCAGCTCCTTGAAGTCCTCGGCGTCGATTGAGATCTTATCGCCGGTCGCCGCGCCCTTTTTACTGAGGATTTTATGAAGCACGCCGTCCAGCCGCGCGTATCGGTCGCGCATGCCGGGAGCCGCCCGCGCCAGCTCGGCGCCGGCAGGAAGGGCTATCAGCTCGTCCGCGATTAACAGATCCGCCGTTAATATACGCGTGGTCTGATCTGCGGATGCTGCCGCCTTCTCCTTGACTGCAATCTTCTGGCCGTTACTCGTCATCTTAAGCTCTGCTGATGCCTTTTGGTACGCTTCAATGTTACATGAATTCGCCTCGCCCGGATGTTACAGTTTTGTTAAAGTCACTGAATTAACAATACTATTCCGTAAATTGCAGGGTGGAAAGCCGGAGCGCGTTTATTAAATGGAAAAATCCAAGCACTTGGTAATTATCGGCGATTTATATCGCTTATTTATTGCGGGAAGGCGAATCTTCTCACGACATCCTTAAAGAAGGAGTCTTCTGGTGATAAAGAACCGTATAAGGAACTCTATAATGCTGCGGGCAGTGTTCATGGCGATGTTTCTTCCGCTGGTCATACTGGCCGGGGCGGAGCGAGCCTTAGCGGCCGGCGAAGACGACGCTCGCCAGTTCGTGGACGCGGTGGGCAAACAGGTGCTGCAGGTTATCAACAGCGGCGGCGGCGAGGCGCAAAAGAAGCAGCAGCTACAGCAGTTATTCGCCGGGAGTGTCGATATCGACTGGATGGCGAAATTCGTGCTCGGCAAAGGCTGGGGCCAGGCAACGGAAGAGCAGCGGCAGCGTTACATGCAGGTGTACCGGCAATACCTGCTAACGCGTTACACTGCCAATTTCGCCGATTACACCGGCAGCAACTATAACATCACCGGCGTCAGAAGCGAAGGCGACGGCCAATACACGGTCAGCATGCAGATCAAGTCTCCCCGCGCGCAGCAGCAGGAAACGGAGGCAGGATACCGTGTGCACGCCGTCGGCGGTCAGTTCAAGATCATCGACATCATCATCGAGAGCGTCAGCCTCATCACCACCCAGCGCTCGGAATTCGCCTCCGTGCTTCAGCAGAAGGGAATGGACGGGTTGATCAGCGCCATCGAAGGCAAAATAAAAGCGGAAGGCGGCGGCACGGCGTAATCGTTTGTTCTTAAACTCACCCTTCTTCCCGCCGCTCCTCCAGTTCCAGCCATCGCGCCTCCGCCGCTTCCAGCTCCTGCTGCGCCTGCCCGTAACGGCGGGTGGCATTGGTGAAGGCCTCCGGGTTGGCGGTGTAAAGATCGGCGTCCATCAGCGTTTCGCGCAAACCTTCCAGCTCCTTCTCCAGCGCGGCGATTTTGCCGGGCAGTTTCTCCAGCTCGTGCTTTTGTTTGCCGGAAAGTTTGGGCGGCTTCGGTGGCGGCGTTGGCGGCGCTTTCCCCGCTTTTACCGCCTTTTTCTCCACCCCTTTGCCCGTTGCCGCGCGCGCCTTCTTTTGCGCCGCGTAATCGCTGTAGCCACCCATATAACCCGCCACCTCGCCGTCGCCCTCGAACGCCAGCACCTCCGTCACGGTGCGGTCGAGGAAATCGCGGTCATGGCTCACCACCAGCAACGTGCCCTGATATTCGGCGAGCATCTCCTGCAGCATGTCCAGCGTGTCCATGTCCAGGTCATTGGTCGGCTCGTCCAGGATCAGCACGTTGCCGGGATGCGCCAGAAGCTTCGCCAGCATCAGCCGGTTCTGCTGGCCGCCGGAGAGCGTGCTCACGCGGTCGCGCGCCATGCGGGGATCGAACAGGAAATCCTTCAGATAACCGCACACGTGGCGCGGGCGGTCTTTGCCGCTGCCCAGGAACACGTAATCGCCGCCATGCGGGCAGAGCGTGGTCCATAGCGTCTTTCGCGGATCCAGCTGGGAGCGGGTTTGGTCGAAATAGGCAATGTCGACGGTTTTGCCGCGAAAGATGCGGCCTTCGTCCGGCTCGATCTCGCCCACCAGCAGCTTGATGAAGGTGGATTTACCGGAGCCGTTCTTTCCCAGGATGCCGATGCGGTCGCCGCGCACGATGCGCAGATTGAAATCCTTCAGGATGGGGATCTCGCCCCCTTCCCGCCTGAAGGATTTACTCACGTGCTTGAATTCAACGATGATCTTGGAGGCCTGCGCCGGAGGCAGCGAATCCACGTCGATGGCGCGCATACGCTGGTCATAAGCGGCCTTATTGGCCTTCAGTTTCTCGCGCAGACGATGCAGCTCGTTTAAGCGCCGCTGGTTGCGCTTGCGCCGCCCGGTGACGCCGCCCTGCGTCCAGTCCACCTCCGCCGCCAGCTTTTTCTGCATATTGCGCAGCTCGCGCGCCTCCTGCTCGATCATTTGCTCCGCCCAATCTTCAAACCCGGCATAGGAGGTGGGGCAGACGCGGATGACGCCGCGGTCGATCCAGAACACCTTGCGCGAGATGGCGGCGAGAAACGCGCGGTCGTGGCTCACGCACACCAATGCGCCGCGCCAGGAAGCCAGGTATTGCTCCAGCCATTCGATGGCGGCAAGGTCGAGGTGATTGGTCGGCTCGTCCAGCAGCAGAATGTCCGGGTCGGCGATCAGCGCGCGGGCCAGCGCAGCGCGGCGCAACTGGCCGCCGGAGAGCGTACCCATCACAGCAGCGGGTTCCAGGCCGAGCGGGGCGATGACGATATCGGCCAGGTGATGCTTGTCTTCCGTGCGGTCGGCGGGCATAAGCCCGGACATCACGAATCGATGCACGCTGTCACCCGGCGCGTGCGCCACCGTTTGCGCCAGATAGCCGATGGTCAGCCCCGGCAGGGTGAAGCGCGTGCCGCCGTCCGGCTCCAGCTCGCCCGTGATCAGGCGCATCAGCGTGGTTTTGCCGGCCCCGTTTTTTCCCACCAGGCAGATCTTGTCGCCCTCATTGATATGCATCCGCAACCCCTCCAACAGCGGCTTGCCGCCGAAGGTGAGAGTGATGTCTTCCAGGCTTATCAATACGCGCTCGGCCATGGCGCTTTGCTTAACCGCAAGTTGTAAATATGTCCAACCGTATGCGCTGCCGGTGACTCATAAACGGCTGCGCGGCAGATTAACCGCTGCCATAGCCCGCGCCCATCCGGCAGATGATCTCCCACTCGGCCTCGGTCACGGGCTGCACCGACAGGCGGGCGGATTTTACCAGCGACATTTTAGCGAGTTTTGGCTCCGCTTTAACGGCGGAAAGCGGCACCGGCTCCGGCAAGGGCTCCACGGCCCTCACATCCACCGCCACCCACGGCTCTCCGGGTGCGCCGGGATCGGGATAATGCTCGCGGATCACCTCCACAATGCCGGTGATGCTTTTGCCCTCGCCCGAATGGTAGAAAAAAGCGCGGTCGCCCGCGCGCATGGCCTGGAGATGCTGCTTGGCAAGGTGATTCCGCACGCCGTCCCAGCGCGTGCCCTTGCGCCCGGCCCTCACCTGCATCTCCCATGACCATGAGGAAGGCTCGGATTTCACCAGCCAATAGTTTCGCGGCATTTCATCCTTCCTTTCCTGCTCAAGCGCGACAGCCAGCGCATCCAGGATCATCTTCCATCCCTGGCGGTTTTTCGATGAGCGTCCATGGTCTATAATTAGCGTTTCATACGCATCCGTGAAAGAGGTATGATAGACGGCCTAACCGACAAAACCTTCCGCATGCCCATTCAACGCATCATTGCCCCCACCGAAGTGAAATCCGGCTTTGGCTCCGAAGCCCCGCATCGCCTGGAATATTGGCAGGTCAGCGGCGAGTCGCCTTACCCGGTGCAAGAGCGATACGGCTTTGCGAATGCCGCGGGACCGT
>JAFATP010000165.1 GCA_019243895.1 Alphaproteobacteria bacterium | reverse complement strand
CCAGCGAGGAGGCGGGCATTTACGTGAAAAAGCTGCGCTCCATCCTGCGCTATATCGGCGCCTCCGACGGCGACATGGAGAAGGGCAATCTGCGCGCGGACGCCAATGTTTCGGTGCGCCGGCCGGGCGAGAAGCTGGGCACGCGCTGCGAAATCAAGAATGTCAATTCCGTGCGCTTCCTGATTAAGGCGATTGATTACGAGGCGGCGCGTCAGGTGCAAATCCTGGAAGAAGGCGGAACGATTGACCAGGAAACCCGGCTGTTCGATTCCGCCAAGGGCGAAACCCGCACCATGCGCAGCAAGGAAGAAGCGCATGACTACCGCTATTTCCCCGATCCCGACCTGCTGCCGCTGGAGATAGCGCAGGATTGGGTGGAATCGCTTTATGCCTCGCTGCCGGAATTGCCCGATGCCAAGAAACAGCGCTATATGCGCGAATACGGCTTGTCCGCCTATGATGCGGGCGTGCTGGTGTCGGATAAGGCGTATGCGGAATATTACGAAACGCTGGCGGCGCGGCACGATCCCCGGCTTGCCGCCACCTGGATGACAGTAGAGCTGTTCGGCCGCTTGAACAAGCTTGGGGTGGAGCTGGAGAATTCGCCCATCGGAGTGACGCAATTCTCGGGGTTGCTGGGGTTGATCGGCGACGGCACGCTTTCCGGCAAGCTGGCCAAGGATGTGCTGGACCGCATGGTGGAAACCGGCGAGGAGGCGGGCGTCATCGTGGAGCGCGAGGGTCTGCGCCAGGTGACCGATACCGGCGCCATTGAAAAAGCCATCGATGAGGTGATGGTCGCCAACCGGGACAAGGTGACGGAATACCGCGCGGGCAAGGACAAGCTGTTCGGCTTCTTCATCGGCCAGGTGATGAAGGCCACCGGCGGCAAAGCCAACCCCGCGGCGCTCAACGATCTGCTGAAGAAGAAACTGGCGCCGTAAAAATGCTGGCACGCATCTTGCCTATCGAGGGGCATGCAATCATGTCGCTTGATTTCCGCCGCGTGTTTTCTGCTGGCGCTTGCCGGCTGCACTTCCATGGTGGAAGGCACGCAGGAAGCCGGGCGCTACGCCAAGGCCGATGCCCAGGCCACATCCGATAAGCTCACCGATCTTTTTACCTATCACCCCAAGCCGCCGCCGGCGAAAAAATACATTCCGCCCAGCTATTGCTATCGTTATCTGATGGATATCGTGTGTTACAGCACTCCGCAGGCGGGAGCAGAAGATCGGCTGGTGGCGTATCAGGGAAGCGTGAGAGAGATGCCGCCGCCGCCCGTGCCGGAACATGAAGAGCCTGCGGCGGAGCCAAGGGCGATGGTGCATGAAGCGCCGCTGAAAATCCCGGCGCCTCCCACCGCCAACGCGCAGCTCCCTGATCTGAAACCGGTGTTTGTCGCCCCGCCGCCGCCGGTAAAGGCGGAAGATGCCTCGATTGCCGCGCCGCGATGAAGGCCATCGGCGCTTTACGCGCCACGATATTTTAGTCCTTTAAATCCGGCGAAGCGTGTCCAGCCCGCCGCATTGAATGCATAAGGGCCGCCAGCGTTCGTCATGATTGCCGCAGCGGCCGCACGCGTAATGGGCGGCGGGACGATAACCGTGGCGCTCGGCTGCGCGCAGCACGCGCGCCGCCTCTTTCGGCAGCTCCCGCCGGGTATAAAAGCGGGAGAGCAGCGGGGCGCTTTCCGGTATGTCCGTCACCAGGCGGGTGGCTTTCCGCGCGGCCATCAGCGCCGCTTCCGGTGTCGCCGTTTCCAGTTGCGCCAGGTAGATCAGCGCCTGCAGTCGGCGGCGGGTGGAGCGGGAGATGTGGCGCCGCGCCGCGTCCACTGCGTTTAATGCGCGTCCCATCTGCCCCAGCCGCAGGAAGCTTTCCACGGTGAGGCGAAGGGCGCTCTCGCTTTCCGGCTGCGCCGCCTGCGCGTCATGCGCGTAATGCAGCCCCGCTTCGGCATCGGCGTGCTGCAAATGATAATCGCTTAACGAGCGCGCCGCCAGGAAGCGCGTCGCGGCATGGGTGAGCATGGCGTTCAGCAGCAGGCGCATGCGCGCGTCATTGCCTTCCGCCTTGGCCACCTGCGCCCCCAGCAGCAGGCTGATCGGCTGCCCCGGCTGCAATGCCTCCACGCGCCGCGTGGCCTTCCGCGCGGCGGGAAGATCGGACGCGGCCAGCGCCACCAGGCTTTCCGTGACGGCCTTCAGCGTTTGCCGCGATTGCCGCAGCGATTTCCATTCCCGCGCCCGCCGCGGCAGATGCAGCAGCGCGCGAAAGCATGACCAAACGAAGAGAAGGAATGCCAGCTCGATGCCAAGCGCCAGCAGGAGCATGGCGATGCTGGTGTCCACACGCCAGCCTTCCCAGGTGAAAGTGACATGGCCGGGGTAATCCGCAAGCCACGCCGCCAGCGCGCTGATCGCGCCGAATACCACCACATAAAGCAGCAGGCGTATCATGCGGCGCTCACGGCATCGCCGCCAGCGTATGCAGCTTGGCCAGCGCCGCGTCCGCCTCCACCCGCGCCGCGGCATGTGCGCGCCATTTCTCAAAGGCTTCCGCCGCGGCGGGCTCCAGCGTGGATATTTCCTTCAATGCCTGGATCAGGTTATTCGCGCTCACATCGGTTTCCGCGCGCGCCAGGACGGCATGCATGTCTTGGCCCGCCGGGGTGCCGGTTTTGCGAATGACAACCAGGCGGGAAAGCCCCGCCGTCACTTTGCGATACCATGGCGCATCGGCTGCCGGTTCCGGCGCGAGAAGATGGATATACGCCTCTTCGAATTCCTGCTGGAGAAGGGCAGGGGTGGGAACGCCCGGCTCCGCATATGGCTCCAGCGGCTC
>JAFATP010000124.1 GCA_019243895.1 Alphaproteobacteria bacterium | reverse complement strand
ATTCTAGAGCGTGTTGAATCGCTTGCAATCCTTTTTAAAATGCGTATATATCACCTTCTTCGGACCGTGGACAAAGCGGGTGTAACTCAGGGGTAGAGTGCAACCTTGCCAAGGTTGATGTCGAGGGTTCGATTCCCTTCACCCGCTCCAGTTCCTTAAAAAATTTCCCCTGTGGTCGACGCGAAACTAAACGCGTGCAAGATCATTGAAACTACGCGTCACGGCGCGGCGCATTGAGAAGCCCAACTCGCCACCGATGATCGAGTGATCCGGAGATAAAAAAATCGCCTCGCGGCGTGACTTCTTTGATGTGGCTGCCGCTACTCCGCCGGCGATGCACTCTTAAATCGCATGCCACATGCGGGAAATGGACCGCGCGAAGCCGGTGAGGGTGAAATCGCCCTCCAGCAGCAGCTTGTAGAGCAGTACCGAAAGCAAGGCGAACAAGGCGTTCAACGCCGGGTTTTTCGGCCGCAATTGATTATAGACAATCCAGAACAGTAGAAAAACGACCATAAGCGCTCCTTGGGCGAATAATCTGCCATGGCATATGCTATGTCTGCAAGCCTCCCGCAAGCATTTTCACGGATGGCGTTGCAACTCGCCGTGGAATGTGGTTTGTGGCGCGGTGGGAAGGTGGGGTGTGCGTGCAGGATAAAAAAGAAAGCGCTTTGGCCGAGGCGTCGCCGCCACGCTGGGAGTGGCTGCTGCTGATCGGCATTTTTCTGCTGGCGGGCGGCATCGGGCATGATCCCTGGAAGCAAACCGAAACCTATACGCTCGGCATCATCTATCATTTTTTTGTCACCGGCACGTGGCTGGTGCCGGTGAATGCGGGTGTTCCATTCCTGGAGAAACCTCCGATCTACTTTTGGACCGCAGTGATGTTCTGCCGATGGTTTGGAAGCGTGCTTCCGTTCCACGATGCGGCCCGGCTTGCCAGCACGTTTTATATGGCGGTGGCCGTATTCTTCTTTCTCAAATTGAGCCGTAGCGTTTTTCACCCTCTTCCGCAGCGCAAATCGTTGCGATGGATTGCGCTGGCGCTGCTATTGGGCTCAGCCGGAATGATCTTCCACGCGCATGAGATGGCGACCGATACGGCGCTGTTCGCCGGCACGGTGATCGCGCTTCACGGCATGGCGCTCTGGGTATGCCGTTCCGGCCGCGCATGGGCGGCGGGCGGGTGGCTTGGGCTGGGCACAGGCATTGCCTTCATGGCCAAAGGCCTGGTGCTGCCGGGTATTCTTGCCATAACGGCGCTCATCCTTATGGTATTGCTGCCGGGCATGCGCACGCGTAAAGCATTCGCGGCGGCGCTGGCGGCCGTCATCACCGCGCTGCCGTTCGTGGTGATCTGGCCGCTGCTTCTGTATCAGCATTCGCCGGATTATTTCCGCGAATGGTTTTGGGATAATAATCTTGGCCGCTTCCTGGGTTTTTCCGTGGCGAAGCTGGGAGCGGAAAATGAGCCCCTCTATTTTCTGCGCGTCGCTCCGCTGTTTGCATTTCCCATATTTCCGCTTGCTTGCGTCGAGGCATTACGGGCGGCGTGGAAAAAACGATGGAAGCATGATTCCTGTGCATTGCCGTTGACCTTCGCCATAGCCGGCATGATCGTTCTGCTGGCATCCGCCAGCGCCCGGTCGGTTTATCTATTGCCGCTGTTTCCTGCTTTTGCGCTGCTGGCGGCGCAGATGCTGATGCGGCTGCCGCCACGTGCGCTGGCGGTATGGAATATGCTGCTGCGCATTGCCGCCAGCATAGGCGGCGCCGCGGTATGGTGCGTGTGGTGGAGCCTGCGGCATCCCGCCGGTCCCATATTCGCTCGCATAGCGCATGCGGTGTCGGCCTGGCTGCCACTGAGCTACATGCCTCCGGGCGATCAAGCATTCGCCTGCCTGGGTGCTGCCGTGGTGGCGATAATGTGGATCGCTTCACTGCGTTTCCACGGGCGCTCCGCTCTTAACACTGCTTATATCTGGCTGGCTGCCGTCACGCTGTTATGGGGCACCGCGCTCACGCTTTTGCTGCCATGGATTAACGAGCCGAAAAGCTATCGGGGAGTTTTCGCGCAGCTCGGGGCGTTCCTGGAGCATTCGCCTTATGGGAACGAATGCATCGCCAACGGCGGCTTAGGCGAGAACATTGCGCCGATGTGGGAATATTTCAGCGGCCATGTGGCGCCTGCGGAGGATTTCAACGATACCACGTGCCCCTTGTTGCTGATTGCCACCGGCCGTGACGCGCCGCGGGTTCTCAATCCGCGGTGGGAAATGGTGTGGAGAGGATCGCGGGTGCTGGACAGCAAGAACGAACAGCTACGCCTATACCACAGGCAATAGAGGAGTGTTACACGTCCAGCGCATCCAGCATTGCTCCGCCGCGCGCGGCGCTTTGCTCCTGGATGAACGCGAAGCGGTGCTCCGGCTTGCGGCCCATCAGTTTCTCCAGCGCATCCTGGGTGACCAGCGTCTCGTCTTCGCGGATCAGCACTTTTAGCAGCACGCGCTGCTGGCCGCTCATGGTGGTGGCTTTCAATTGCGGCGGCGTCATCTCGCCCAGGCCCTTGAAGCGGCCGATCTCGATCTTACCGGGCTTTTTGCTCAAATTCGCCACCATGCGGTCTTTTTCCTTGTCGTCCTGCGCATAATAGGTGGTGGCGCCGTGCGTAATGCGGTAAAGCGGCGGCTGGGCGAGATAGAGATGGCCGTCGCGGATCAGCTCCGGCATTTCCCGATAAAAAAACGTCATCAGCAGCGAGGCGATATGCGCGCCGTCCACATCGGCGTCCGTCATGATGATGACGCGGTCATAACGCAGGCTGTTGGGGTTGTAATGCTTGCCCGAGCCGGAACCCAGCGCCAGCACCAGATCCGACAATTCCTGATTGGCCTTGATCTTATCCAGCGTGGCGCTGGCGACGTTGAGGATTTTTCCGCGCAAGGGCAGCACGGCCTGCGTATCGCGATCACGCGCCTGCTTGGCCGATCCGCCTGCCGAATCACCTTCAACAATGAACAGCTCCGTGCCTTGGCGGCTGGAGCGCGTGCAATCCGCCAGCTTTCCCGGCAGGCGCAGCTTCTGAGTGGCGGCCTTGCGGCTGACGTCTTTTTCCAGGCGGCGGCGCAGGCGCTCGTCGCTGCGCTCGACGACATGCGCCAGCAGGTGGTTGCTGGCGTCCGGCGCCGAGGTGAGCCAGTGGTCGAAATGGTCGCGCAGGGCCGCCTCCACCAGGCGGGTGGCTTCGGCGCTCACCAGCTTTTCCTTGGTTTGCCCCAGGAATTGCGGATTGCGCATAAATAACGAGAGAATGATGATGGCGCCGCCCGTGGCGTCTTCCGCGGTGATTTGCGCTGCTTTTTTGTTGCCGGTCAATTCGCCGTAAGCCTTCAAGCCGCGCATGATGGCATTTTTCAGCCCTGCCTCATGGGTGCCGCCTTCGGGGGTGGGGATGGTATTGCAATAATAGCCGACATAAGGTTCTTCATCCGCCGGCCACGCTAATGCCCATTCGATGCGGCCCTTGCCGTCGTCGATCTCTGCTTCGCCGCAAAAAGGTTGAGGCGTCACGGTGGGCCGGTCGCCGAGCTGCTGGGTCAGGAAATCACGCAGGCCGCCGGGAAAATGGATGATGTCAGCGGCAGGAACGGTACTGTTTTCCCCCAGCAGCTGGGCATCGCAGGCCCAGCGGATTTCCACCCCTTTATAAAGATAGGCTTTGGAGCGGACGAAGGCATAAAGCCGCTCCGGACTGAAACGGGTGCGCGCGCCGAAAATGTCGGGATCGGGGTGGAACGTAACGGATGTTCCCTTCTTATGGCCGGCGGGTCCCGCGCTTTTCAGCTTCGTCTGCGGTTCGCCGCGGGAATAGGCTTGGCCGAACACTTGTCCGTCGCGGATCACCGCCACCGTCATGGAATCGGAAAGCGCGTTCACCACCGAAATACCCACGCCGTGCAAGCCGCCGGACGTGTCATACACCTTACCGCCGAACTTGCCGCCGGAGTGCAGCATAGTGAGGATGACTTCCAGCGCCGATTTTTTGGGGAATTTGGGGTGAGGGTCAATGGGGATGCCGCGCCCGTCGTCGCGCACCGTAACGATATTGCCTGCCTGCAAATGAAGGTCGATGCGCCGCGCATAGCCTGCCACCGCTTCATCCATGGCGTTATCGAACACTTCATGCACCAGGTGATGCATGGCGTTTTCATCGGTGCCGCCGATATACATGCCGGGACGTCGGCGCACCGGCTCCAGCCCCTCCAGCACCTCGATGTCGGAGGCGGTATAGGAAGGCTCGGATTTTTTGCTGCGGCCAGTGAAGAGGTCGGACATTGGTTAACCTATTAACGGATAGCGTAAGCGGGCGCAAGCGGCGGTTTGCGCGGTTCGCGCCGGCTGGACACATCAGCGAAAATTTGCTAACATTAACCTCTGTAAACTTAATTATTGGCGCCCTATGTTTTCCTGGCTGTTCCGGAATGTCCTGCATCCCATTACTACCAATTTATACACCATAATACTCCTCGGCATCGGCTTAGCGGTTTTTGCTCTCGTGGCGCACGTGGCCAAAGGGTTTCTCTGCCCGGACCTCGCGGTTAACCAGCTCCAAAATCCGTGGTATTGCCACCATCCCGATTAATAAAAGCATCGGCAAAACCCGCCGCCAAAACGCTCCTAAGAACCTATAGCCATCCCGCGCGCAAGTGCTTATACTATGCGCCCATGATGGGACACCCCCGGCGCATTTCCTGGACGCAGCCCTCGCTCTCGCGCGATTTCGCCCTGTTGACGGCGTCTATCCTGTTCATCATGCTGTTGATTTCCGCGTGGGTGACGTGGATCACCTATGTCAAGCATTCGGAGCATGTGATTGACGAATTGCGGGTGGAATCCGCCCGCATCGAGCGCACGCTGGACGAGCAGATGAAGGATACCGGCTTCCTGCTTTCCGCTGCCGGGAAGCTGATTGCCGCCGGCAATTCCGAAGATTTGCCGCAGGTGGCGCGGCTGCTGCAGATTTTTGCGGATAACAGGCTATATGCCGGATTGTTCTGGATGAATGGGCAATCGGCCCTGCTGGTCAACAGCACCAAAGGCGTGATGCAACAGCCGGTGATTCTCACCGACCGGGATTACGTGGTGCAATCGGCGGCAGACCCCGGCGTGGCCCATATCGGCGCGCCCATCGAGGGCCGGGTTTCCAACCGCTGGGTCATCCCCGTGGGGTATGGCGTGACCGACAGCACGGGCAGGCTTCTGGGCACCGTGTCCGCGAGCATCGACATCGATGCGCTCACCCGGCGCATCAGCCGCATCGTGCAGCGCGAAGGCATCAGCTTCGCTATCATCAGCAAATCGCTGGTACCGCTTACCACAGTGGCGGACAGTCAGGAATTCGTGATCAGCCAGATGCCACTGCAAAAGCTGGCATCGCTGGATTTAAAGCAGCACTCGCAGGGGGTGATGTCGCGGGCACCGCTGCTGGCGGGCGGTGGCATTTACGCCTATTACCTGGCGTCCCCGGCTTATCCGTACATCATCGTGGTGGGGTACGACAGCCGCGCGGCGGATAGCGCCTTTCGCAATCGCTTGTGGCCCCTGCTGCTGCAGATCATGGTGGTGGCGGGATTCCTTCTGCTGCTGTTATGGGTAATGAGCGCGCGGGTGATACGCCCGGTGGCGGAGCTGGCGGAAATCGCCGGGGAAGTGGCGGCGGGAAAGCCCTTCCATGCGCCCGGCACCGCAGGCCCGCAGGAAGTGAGCAAGCTTACGCTGCACATCAGGCGCATTGCCGACTACATCACCGAACGTTTGAGAATAGAAGCGGAGCTGCATAACAAGATCGGCGCATTGCTGAAGCGGGTTGAGCAGTTGCAGCTGGATCTGCGCAGCCGCGCCGCGCTGCTTTCGGGGCTGATGACCGAATACAAGCAGAGCCTGCGCAACATCAACGGCTATGCCCAAGTGCTTAAAGACCAGCTTTACGGGCCGCTGGAGAACAAGAAATACCGCCAATACGCGGCGGACATCCATCAGGCGGGCACGGCGCTGGAGCTGATGGTGCGCAAGCTGATCGCGCTTTCGCGCATGGATACCGGCGCGGTGCTGATGCGGGAAGAGGCCGTGGCGCTGACCGTCATCCTCGAGCAGGCGCTGCGCTATGTCGCCGACAGCATGCCTGCCGGCAGTTCGCCGGCCGTCTCTACGGAGCTGTCGCAGATGGACGGCTTGCGTGCGCGCACGGACGGGCTGTATTTCCAGCAGGCGCTGGCCATGCTGATGCTGTATCTAATCACGCCCGCCGGGATGCCGCTGCAAGTGCAGTTCCGCCGTCTCGGCGAAGGCAAGGCGCGCGAGCGCTTCATGCTGGTGCTGGGAATGATGGATGTGGCAAGCATCCCCGCCGCTGCGCTGATGGCGGCGGAGCCGAAGCCGGTGAAGCCCATTCCGCAAGATGGCGAAACGGAAGAGGCCATCAACGCGCGGCTGCATCTGGAGCTGGCGCAAACCATGCTCACCAAGCTGCAGCTTCATTTCCTGCTGATGTCTTACGGGGAGCAGATTGAGATCGCCGTTATTGAGATCCCGCCTTCCCGCATTATGGACCCCGCGGCGGAAACTTAGTCCTGCTCTTTCAGCACGCCCTCAAGATACGCGCCGTAATCATTGCGCGGATATTTCGCCGCAATGATCCGCGAAAGCTGCGCGGCATCGATGAAGCGCTTGCAATAAGCGATTTCCTCGATGCAGGCGATTTTCAGCCCTTGCCGCGCCTCCACGGTTTGCACGAATTGCGCCGCCGCCAGCAGGGCGTCCGGCGTGCCGGTGTCCAGCCAGGCGGTGCCGCGCGGCAGCACGGTGACGCGCAACTGGCCATGTCCAAGATAAGCGCGGTTGAGATCGGTAATCTCCAGCTCGCCGCGCGGAGAGGGCCGCAGCCGTCTGGCGAGCGCCGGCGCTTCCGCATCATAGAAGTACAGGCCCGTCACCGCATAGGATGATTTAGGCCGCTGCGGCTTTTCCTCAATGGCGGTGACGCGCCCCTCGGCGTCGAACTCCACCACGCCGTAACGTTCCGGATCGCTCACCCGGTAAGCGAAGACCTGCGCTCCCCTGGTCAGCCGCGCGGCTTCCGCCAGGGTGCCATCGAGGCTGGCGCCGTAAAAAATATTATCGCCGAGGATCAGGCAGGCGGGCGAGCCTTGCAGGAACGGCTCCGCGATGATCAGCGCTTGCGCGATGCCCTCGGGCTTCGCCTGCGGCGCATAGCTCAGGCGAATGCCCAAATCGCTGCCGTCGCCCAGCAGCGCCTCCAGCATCGGCAGGTCGCGCGGCGTGGAGATTATCAGAATATCGCGCAGCTCCGCCAGCATCAGCAGGGAGAGCGGATAAAAGATCATCGGCTTGTCATAGACGGGAAGAATCTGCTTGGTCATCGCCGTGGTGATGGGGGCAAGCCGCGTGCCGGAGCCTCCGGCAAGAATAATGGCTTTCATGTTTTCCCCCTCGCGTCAGGCCCGTTGGCCAAATACCACCGCACGGTTTCGGCCAGGCCGTCGGCCAGCGTGTATTTTCGGGCAAACCCGAGCTCGCGGACGGCTTTGGCGTCATCAATGGCATAGCGCTCGTCATGGCCGGGGCGGTCTGGCACGAAGCGGATCTGCGTTTCATAGCGGGCGCCGTCGGAGCGCGGGCAATACTGGTCCAGTAGCGCGCAGAGCTGCTTCACCAGGGCCAGATTGCCGCTCTCCGCATCGCCGCCGAAATTATAGATTTCTCCCGGCGCGCCGCGCCGGTAAGCCAGCATCACTCCGGCGCAGTGATCCTCCACGTGAATCCAGTCGCGCACGTGGCGGCCATCGCCGTATACCGGCAGCCGGTCGCCCGCCAGCGCGCAGTGGATCATGCGCGGAATCAGCTTTTCCGGATGCTGGCGCGGGCCGTAATTATTGCTGCAATGAGTGGTGATCACCGGCAGGCCGTAGGTTTTCCACCACGCCCGCGCCAGATGGTCGGCGCTGGCCTTGGAAGCGGAATAGGGGGAGTTGGGGGCGAAGGGCGAGTCTTCGGTAAAGCGGTCTTTGCCGTCCAGCGGCAGCGCGCCGTAAACCTCATCGGTGGAGATATTGACAAAGCGGAAACGGGTGCGTTCTTCGTCCGGCAGATCGCGCCAATACGCCAGCGCCGATTGCAACAGGCGGTAGGTGCCTGTGATGTTGGTGTCGATAAAGGTTTCGGGGCCGCTGATGGAGTTGTCTACATGGGATTCGGCGGCGAAATGCACGATGCCGCTGGGCTGATGCTCGAATAAAAGCTCCGCCAGCAGCGCCTCGTCGCCGATGTCGCCCACCACCAGCCGGTAAGCGTTCTCCGGCAGGTAGGCGAGGTTGGCGCGGCTGCCGGCATAGGTGAGCTTATCCAGCACCAGGGGGAAATATCCGGCATCCGCCGCCAGGCCGGTGAAGGCGCTGCCGATGAAGCCCGCACCGCCCGTGATGAGAAGCGTATCACTCATGCTGGCGGAAGGTGACGGTGGTGACGAAGGCCAGCAGCGGCGAATCGGCCGCGTAATTCTTGGGCGCGGCGGGGAAGGGGTTGGCGCGGCGGGCCATGTCGATCATCACGCGGTCAAGCAGCACATAGCCGGTGGAATGCTCGATGCTGGAACGGCGCAAATCCCCCTTGCGGTCGATCTCGATGCGCAGCGTGCCGCTGGTGGGGAGATTATATTTGTCGGCTTCCGCCGGAAGATATTTGAATTTATCCATCCACGCGGAAATAATCTGCTCATAGCGCGTGGCTTCTTCGGCGTCCGAGCGCGTGCTGTTGCCCAGCGGCGAACCGGCGCCTCTGGCGGCGCCCGGCACGGGGCGGTAATCGAAGCTGGGCTGCTGACGCACGAATTGCTGCGCCGCGTGGGCCAGCGCCGCCGCCAATGCCGAATTATCTTCGATCTTCTTAGCGGCATCCGCCTGCGCCGTTTGTTCCGTCGGGGGCGTCGGTTGCGGTCTTTCAGCCTCCTGCGCGGACGGCGCCGGG
>JAFATP010000010.1 GCA_019243895.1 Alphaproteobacteria bacterium | reverse complement strand
CCCAGCAGCAGGTCGATGGCCTTGATGCCCGCAAACGGCACCATGATGCCTCCCAGGCCGTACACCAGCAGGTTTCGGCGCAGCAGCGCGGGCGCGGGCATGGGCATATAACGCACGCCCTTCAGCGCCAGCGGCACCAGCGCGATGATCACCAGCGCGTTGAAGATGACGGCGGCGAGAATGGCCGAGAGCGGCGAGGAAAGATGCATCACGTCCAGCGCCATCAGGCTGGGATAGGTGGTGGCAAAGGCCGCCGGGATGATGGCGAAATACTTGGCCACGTCGTTGGCGATGGAAAAGGTGGTAAGCGCCCCGCGCGTGATCAGCAGCTGCTTGCCGATTTCCACGATCTCAATCAGCTTGGTGGGGTCGGAATCCAGGTCGATCATATTGGCGGCTTCCTTGGCCGCCTGCGTGCCGGAATTCATGCACACCGCCACGTTGGATTGCGCCAGGGCCGGCGCGTCGTTGGTGCCGTCGCCCACCATCGCCACCATCTCGCCGCCTTCCTGCATCTTGCGGATGTATTTGAGCTTGGTCTCCGGCGTGGCCTGCGCCAGGAAATCGTCCACCCCCGCCTCGGCGGAAATGGCGGCGGCGGTCAGCGGATTGTCGCCGGTAATCATCACGCTCTTGATGCCCATCTTGCGTAAGTCCGCCAGCCGCTCCTTGATGCCCGCCTTCACGATGTCCTTCAGGCGCAGCACGCCGAGCACGGCGGCGCCGTCCGTCACCACCAGCGGCGTGCCGCCCTTGCGCGCCACCTCTTCCACCTTGGTCTTCACGTCCTCCGGCATGGCGCCGCCCAGCTTGGCGACATAGGCGGCAACGGCATCCGCCGCGCCTTTCATCAACTGGCGGTCGCCCAGGCGCACGCCGCTTAGGCGCGTCTCAGCGGAAAAGAGAATGGCCTCGGCCTCCGGCGGCAGCTCGCGCGCGGCATCCATGCCGTAGCGCCGGCGGGCCAGCGCCACGATGCTCTTGCCCTCGGGCGTATGATCGGAAAGCGAGGAAAGCAGCGCCGCTTCCGCCAGGCGCTCCTGCGAGACGCCGGACGTGGGCATGAATTCCTCGGCCTGGCGGTTGCCGTGGGTGATGGTGCCGGTTTTATCCAGCAGCAGCACGTTGACGTCGCCTGCCGCTTCCACCGCGCGCCCCGACATGGCGATGACGTTGGCTTTCAGCAGGCGGTTCATGCCGGCGATGCCGATGGCGGAAAGCAGCCCGCCGATGGTGGTGGGCACCAGGCACACCAGCAGCGCGATCATCACGGTGATGCCGATGGGCGCGCCCTGCCCGGCGCGCTGCACCGCGAAGATCGAAAACGGCAGCAGCGTCATGATGGCCATCAGGAAAATCAGGGTGAGCGCGGCAAGCAGAATGGAGAGAGCGATCTCGTTCGGCGTTTTCTGGCGCTTGGCGCCCTCCACCAGCGACACCATCTTGTCCAGGAAGGTTTCGCCGGGATTGGCGCTGATGCGCACCACGATCCAGTCGGAAAGCACCCGCGTGCCGCCGGTGACGGCGTCCGAATCGCCGCCGGACTCGCGGATGACGGGTGCGGACTCGCCGGTGATGGCGCTCTCGTCGACGCTGGCGATGCCTTCGATCACCTGCCCGTCGCACGGGATGAAATCCCCCGCTTCCACCAGCACCACGTCGTCTTTGCGTAAATCGGATGCGTTGACCACCTGATGATGGGCCATGTCATGTTGATTTTTCAGGCGTTTGGCCATCACTTCCTTACGCAGCGCTTTAAGGGATGCCGCTTGGGCCTTGCCGCGCCCTTCGGCCACGCTCTCGGCGAAATTGGCGAACAGCACGGTGAACCACAGCCATGCCGAAATCGCCAGCACGAACCAGCGCGGCTCATGAGGTTTCGCCGGGTGCGTGATTCCCAGCAGCATAAAATAGACGGTGGTGAGAATGGCGCCCACAAACACCACGAACATCACGGGGTTGCGCAGCTGGGTGCGGGGGTCGAGCTTCGCGAATGTGAGGGCGGCCACCTCGCGGCGGCGTTTGCCGTCAAAGCCTGCTTCTTCGGTCATAAGCCGCGTACTATACGCGCGCGCCGGGCGCTGTCAATTGAAGGCCGGGGGGAGACGGCGCATCTGCGGCCATGTGTTGCATCGCTGCATTTTTCCCCTTCCGGCCAGCGCAGAGGCGGGGTTAAGATGCTTTTATGCGGGTCAGGGAAGAAAGATCCCCAACCCCAGGCCCAACTCCACCTAACCAGAGGACACGCTCATGACTTCGCATTCCCCCCTTGCCGCCGAGCGCGCGGCGTTTGCCGCGCTGGCGCATGACGGCACGGCGCAAATTCACCAGACCAACGCATCGCTTAGGGCGCATATGCACCGCTCATCCATGCTCGCGGCGCATAACCTGCATCTACTGGACGGGCAGCTGAACCGGCAGGCCGCGCCGCCGGGGCGCTACCTGCATTCCACGTACGCGCGCAGCACCGGCAGGCTCAGCCCCCTTACCCGCAAGCTGGCGATGAGCGCGGCGCAGCTGAGCGTTAACCTGGTGAAATCGCTGCAGCGGGCGCAGAGCGATCTTTGAAGCGCGGGGACAAGGATAAGAATCACTCCCCCTAACCCGCCACCCCGCATCGTCCGGCGAACGCTGCAACTGCCAATCGCTGATATATTAACAATTGTACTTTATAATTACGGATTAAAATACTATAGGGGAGCGTATATGCGTGCAGACAAATTCAAACCCGCAAATAAAAGAGGAGAAGCGGCCAGCTTTGCCTCA
>JAFATP010000247.1 GCA_019243895.1 Alphaproteobacteria bacterium | reverse complement strand
ACTTCCGCCGCAGAGCGAGCGGTTGCGCCAGAAACAAAATGTTCGATCAGCTTCCCTTGCTGCCGGCCTGTTAATCTACTCTTACGCTTATACATCGTAGCTGTTTTTAGACCTTTCTTCAGGTCTTAGCTACTTCAGCCCCTAAATCTAATAACGCTTCGGCTTATCGTAAGTCCGTACACGGAGAATGTATGAAGCCTTCATATGAATCGACAAGATCAATCCGCGGCCTGTCCCTGGCTGTAATATTCGCAATCTTACTGATGCCGGTGGCGCCCCGCGAAGCGACGGCGGCCGTGCATTGTTCATCTCCTGGCGGCACCTGTTCGGCCTATGGCCAGGAATGTACCGGTACTGATTCAGGCTCCGGCACGTGCGTTCCGGAAATGTCCGACTACATGGCCGCGGCGCTCGTTGTGACGGCAGGCGGCCTGCTGTTTTATATTCGCCGCCGGTCATTGGCCAAAGCATAAGATCCGGCCGCATGCGCCGGTGTCGGAGGGAATTAATGCGCCAGCTTCACCACGTGCAGCCAGAAGCTTTCAATCAGCCGTATCACTTTTAAAAACTGCTGAATATCCACCGGCTTGGTGATGAAGCAATTGGCGTTGCGCTTATAGACATCCAGAACATCGCGCTCCTCCTCCGAAGTGGTAAGCACGATCACGGGAATCAGCATCAGTCGCGGATCGTGCTTGATCGCCTCCAGCACCTCCTTGCCGCTCAGTTTCGGCAGGTTCAGATCCAGCAGGATCAGATCGGGCGGCTTCGCATCCGCATATTTGCCTCGCTGAAACAGATAATCCAGCGCCTCTTCGCCGTCTTCCACCACGTGCAGGGCATTGCCAAGGCGTATTTCCTCGAACGCTTCCCGCGTCAGCACGATATCGCCGAGATTGTCCTCCACCAGTAGAATTTCGATCGGGCTGCCGGGCTCTGTCATGCTTTTCTCCTTACCCGAATCTACGCCCGGAACATTACCCCTTCCTTAATAATCCGCGCCGCTACGCCGCTTCGCCGCCAAAGCGGCTGGAAAAAAGATCAAGGTCGCGCAGGATGTTATGCATGGTATCGTCGCTTAGAGAGAAAGATTTACGCAAGGTGATGATGGTTTTGCGCTCGGTTTCCAGCACGTCGCGCCAGATGCGCTGCTCCGCCTGGATCAGCGGATGGTCTTGCGGCCCGGGAATGTCCGTGGGCACCAGGGGCGTATTGGGCCCATCGCCCAGGGATGCCAGCCGGTCGAGATAATGGCCGCGGATGCGCTCCAGCGCCGGCCGGTAAACGCTGTCATCGCCCGCCAGCGCGCTGATTTTCCGCAGCGCCTGCGTGACGGCGGCATAACGCGCGTTCCAATCTTCCTGAAGAAGCGAGAAATCATAAGAAAGCGCCAGGCGGCTCAGCAGGAAAGGCAAGGTTCCCCCTTGCACCAGCAGCGTGAAAAAAATCACCGACACGGCCAGGAAGATCATAAGATCGCGGTAGGGGAACGCCGTGCCGTCGGGCAGCGTCAGCGGCAGCGCCAGCGCCGTTGCCAGCGACACCACCCCGCGCATTCCGCCCCAGGCGACAATGAACATATTCTGCCAGGACGGATAGGGGTCATTCCTGCGCAGCGAAGGGAATAAGAAGCGTACGCCGTAACCCACGATAAACACCCAGGCCAGCCGCGCCAGCAGCGTTACCAGGCAGATGATGGCGGCATAGGCGGCAAGCGCGCCCGGCGCATAAACGGAGAGCCGGTGCACCACGCCGGGAATCTGCAAGCCGATCAGCAGGAACACGACGCCGCTCAGCAGAAATTTAGCCATTTCCCACACCGCTTCCGCGGGGAGACGGAAAGAGGAAGGAAATTTTTCCGGCGCGTGCCAGCCCACGACCAACCCCGCCGTCACCACCGCCAGCACGCCGGAGGTTTCCATCGCTTCTCCCAGCATGTATGCCGCATAGGCCACCACGAAGGTGGAAAGAATCTCCACCGAGCATTCGCGGATGTAGGAAAAAGCGTGAATGAACGCCATGCCCAGCATCGCGCCGATACTCACCCCCACGACCACCATCCACAGGAAATGCAGGCTTGCCGCCGGCAGCGAGAAATCCCCCGTCAGCACCGCCGCCACCGCGAATTGGTATAGCACCAGCCCGGTGGCGTCATTGATCAGGCTCTCGCCTTTCAGCACGTTCACGATGCGCGCGGGCATACGCTTGTTGCGGATGATGGCGGTGGCGGCCACGGCGTCCGGCGGCGACACGATGGCCCCCAGCACGAAACCCGCCGCCAGGCCGAAGCCCGCAATGAGGCCGGAGAAAGTGAAGGCGACGGCGGCAGCGGTGGCGATCACCAGTCCCACCGCCAGCTGCAATATGGGGCGCAGATTGCTGCGGAAATCACGCAGGGAAGTGAAATAAGCCGCTTCCATCAGCAGCGGCGGCAGGAAAATCACCAGGATATGCTCCGGCGGAATGGTGATGGCGGGCAGCCCCGGAATCAGCGCCAGCGCGGTTCCGCTAAGCAAAAAAGCGGTGGGATACGGGATGTTGGCGCGCCGCGCGGCAATGGCCACCACTGAAATCACCAGCAGCAGCGCCAGCGCTATTTCCGGGATGTGTAAGGACATAGCGGTGGATTCCATATTCCCCATTGATAACGGATACGGTAAGTTTGTCCAATTATGCAGAATAATCATAACGGAAAATTTCTCGAAAATCTCGCTTATCACTGCGCGAAATGGACCGGCACGTCCTGGGCATTTTTAATTGCGCTTGGATTAACGATTGTCTGGTTCATTTCCGGCCCGCTTTTTTCTTTTGGCGACAGTTGGCAATTGGTGATGAATACGGTGAGCAGCATCGTCACCTTCCTGATGGTTTTCCTGCTGCAACGGTCGCAGAATAAGGATTCTTTAGCCATGCAGCTGAAATTGAATGAAATTATTGCAACCTTGCAGGGCGCAAACAACAAGCTTATCAGCATCGAGAATCTGAGCGAATCAGAAATTATGGAAATGCATGATCGTTATCAGGCGCTTGCCGCCAAGCTGAACGCCGGCGGCCATACCTCCACTATGACGGTATCGGCCCATGATGAGCCGCATCTTATCGATCAAACCGCAAAAACCGGTAAGGTTTGAGTTACCTGACTAAAAAAAGCCTCGGTAGTACGGCTTTTTCCATTTAAACAAAGAATTTATATTAAATTTATTTCGATTGTAGTAGACAATTGTCTCAAACATGTTTATAAAAATTAGATTAATATTATCTTAATTTTTAGCTTCCTATGCATTGGAGAGCCTAATGAACCGTCTATGCGCCTCGGCTATTGCAATAGCAATCATGGATTTTTCCTCCTGCGCCTATGCCGATTCCACCAACAGCGTCAGCAGCAATCAGTCCGGGACTGGTAATTTTGAAAGTGCCGCCCAGCAAGGCAGCGGCAATGCCACCACCACCGTTCAAAGCGGCCCCGGCAATGTAATCTATAATACCTCCGCCGGCGACAACAATACCGCCGCCGCCATTCAATCGGGCGCCGGGAATTACTCTACTATTCAGATTCACGGGTCAGGCAACACCGGCTTCTCCGAGCAGTACGGCCCCGGCAATATCGCCTCGCTGGACCAGCACGGCAACAGCAACTACATACACACATACCAAGTGGGTGATCCGCTGGTGGTCGGTGTGCAGCAGAATGGCAACGGCAATTACGCCTATTCATACCAGAGCGGGTACACGCACGGCGCCGGCATTGTGCAAAACGGCGACGCCAATTCCTATACCGGAGTGCAGCAGGGACGCAGCAACGGCATCGCGTCCATCACCAACGGCAGCGGCAACAGCGTGACGGTCAAACAGGCGGTGCTGCCCGGCTGGAATGCGCCGCAGAACGTGCCCGCGAATAACTCCGCGCAAGTGTATGTCAGCGGCGGCAACAACCAGGAAATAACCGAGCAGTATTCGGCGGGCAACCAGGCCTATGTCAATATCACCGGCAATAACAATTACACCCATACTTACCAGCAGGGCGACCCGCTGGTCTTATCGGTGACGCAGCAAGGCAACAACAATTATACGGATGCGGTGCAGATCGGCTACACCAGCGGCGGCACGATCTATCAATACGGCAATAGCAATGCCGCCGTCAGCCGTCAGTTCGGCACCGCCAACACCATGGCGTTGGGGCAGATAGGCACCGGCAATTACGGCTATATTTACCAGTACGGAACGGGCAATAATGCCGCGCTGGGCCAGAATTACGCCAACGGCAACGCCGGCATCATCGAGCAGACGGGGAATAATGACCTCGGCGTGATCGACCAGAGCGGCGGCGCTTCCAATTATGCTCATCTGACGCAGGCCGGCAGCGGCCTGGCCCTGGGCATCGATCAGCGCGGCGCCGTGGGCCAGTCCATCACCATCACTCAATCCAAATAACGCTTACCCGCCCGGGAAGCTGTTAACGCTGCCGCGGCTCAAGGTTATAGTGGCGCCGCATCTCCGCGACGAATGATCTGATCTGGTTGGCGAGATCGGCCTGATCGCCGTCTCTGGGGTGATGATCGCGAATTTCATCGATTAAGATTTCATCCATTCCGCCCCGCAGCTGCGTGCGCAGAATAGGGTTCAAAGGAGCGGAGCGGCGAAACGCGGCTCCCGTTTCAGCGACTTCCGCGTCCAGCTTAATGGCGAGGGATGCAAGCATACCGGTAAACGACGCAAGCAAAGCGTATTCCGCGGCGATGTCACCCACTTCCTCAAAGCCTGCTTCGGGTTGGCTGAATGCGATATTTCTGGGAGTCGAAGCGTCTACCAGTGATTGCTGCAAGCGAGTGAGCCGGGTGGCAAACGGGGTGACATTCCCGGGGGTGTCGTCACCGCTGGACTGGTAATTTTTCGGCAATCGGCTTTTACTCATATCGCACCGCGTAACTGCATCAGCTGCGTGTGCCACTGGGTAAGGGTGGAGCGGTGGCCCACGCTGATCAGCGTCATGCGCGGCAGGCGGGATTTCACCAGCGCGTAAAGCCGCGCCTCCATCTCCTCGTCCAGCGCCGCGCTGGCTTCATCCAGAAAAGCGTGGGTCGGCGCCAGCAGCAGCAGCCGCGCAAACGCAATGCGCTGCTGCTCGCCCAATGACAGCGCCTGCGACCAGTTTCCCTCCTCCTCCAGCCGCTCCTCCAGATGCGCCAGGCCGCAGGCCCGCAATGTTTCGGTGAGCGCGTCATGACTCACCTCCGCAACGCGCTGAGGATAGCAGATGGCGTCGCGCAGCGGCCCCAGCGGCAGATACGTACGCTGGGGAATGAACATGACGCGCGCTTCTTCGGACAGGATAATGCGGCCTTCGGCATAGGGCCACAACCCCGCCAGCGTGCGCAGCAGCGTGCTTTTACCCGCGCCGGAAGGCCCGGCAATCAACAGCGAGCCGCCGCTCGGCAGTTCCAGATTGAGATGCTGAATCAACGTTGCGCCGTGCGGCAGCCGCACCGTTAAATCCTCCACGCGCAACGCATCCTCTCCGCCGGCAACGCGCTGCGGGCCTTCCGCATCCGCTTGCGTTGTCACCGTTTCCATCTTGTCGCGGAAGCCGCTCAAGCGATCCACCACCGCCTTCCAGGTGGCGATGCTGTTATAGGCGTCGATGATGTAAGAGAGCGCATCATGCACGCGCCCGAAGGCGGACACGGTCTGCATCAGGCCGCCCAGCTGAATCTGCTTGGCGAAGAAGCGCGGCGCCGCCACCAGAAACGGGAAAATAACGGCGATCTGGCTGTAGCCGGACGTGTACCAGTTCAGCAGCTTCTGCCGCCGCATGATGCGCCAGAAATTATCCACCACCGCATTCAGCCGCAGCGTGAGCCCTGCCTCTTCCTGCGTCTCGCCGCGATAAAACGCGATGCTCTCGCTGTTTTCGCGCAGCCGCACCAGGCCGAAGCGGAGATTAGCCTCTTTCCGCTGCTGCTCGAAATTCAGGCGGATCAAGGGACGCCCCAGCTTCAGCATGATCCAGGTGCCGGCCGCCGCATACAGCGCCGCCGCCCACACCATGTAGCCCGGCACGGTGACGAAGGAATCGCCCAGCGGAACAGTCAGCTCGCCGGAAAGCGACCATAATATCACCACGAAGGAGCAAAGCGTCACCACGGCGTCCAGCATTCCGATGGTGAGGTTCAGCGACAGCGCAATGAACTGCTGAATGTCTTCGCTGATGCGCTGGTCGGGGTTGTCTACGCCCTGATCGGTCAGCTGCATGCGGTAATAGCGCTCGCGGGTGAGCCAGTCATGGATGTAGCGCACGCTCATCCAGCGCCGCCAGCGAATCTGCAGCATCTGGTTCAGATATTGCCGGTACACCGCCAGCACGATATAGCTGCCCGCCAGCCAGGAGAATTTGATCAGCGCGTGGAAAAACGCTTGCCTGTCCACCGCCTGCAACGCGTTATAGAAATCGTTATTCCACTTGTTCAGCTGCACCGTGATATACACGATGCCAAGATTCATGCCGATCACCAGCGCCAGCAGCAGGCGCGCCTGCCAGCGTTCCTGCGACCGCCAGTATGGCGCGGCCAGTTGATAGACTTCGCGGAAGAATGGCGTCATGGGATATCGCCTGTCACCGGACGTACTTCCCGCGCTCCGCGATCAATTGCTCCACCACGCCGGGATCGGTGAGCGTGGAAGTGTCGCCGAAATCACCCGTATCGCCCGCGGCGATTTTGCGCAAAATGCGCCGCATGATCTTGCCGGAACGGGTTTTCGGCAGCACCGGCGCGTAATGCAGCACGTCTGGCGTGGCGATGGCGCTGATGGCCTGGCGCACCGCCGCCTTCAGGCCGCGGTCCAGCTGCTCGTCCGGCTGGCGGCCCGCTTTCAGCGTCACGTAAGCGTAAATTCCCTGGCCCTTGATGTCGTGCGGATAGCCCACCACCGCCGCCTCGGCCACCGCCTCATGCGCCACCAGCGCGCTTTCGATCTCCGCCGTGCCCAGCCGATGGCCGGACACGTTCAGCACGTCGTCGATGCGCCCGGTGATCCAGTAATAACCGTCGGCATCGCGCCGCGCGCCGTCGCCCGTGTAATACTTCCCCGGCACGGGCGAAAAATAGGTGCTGACGAACCGCTCGTGATCGCCGTAAATGGAACGCGCCTGCCCCGGCCAGGAATCGGCGATCACCAGCGCGCCTTCCGCCTCGCCTTCCAGCACTGCACCGTTTTCCGGGTTGACGATCTCCGGCCGCACGCCGAAAAACGGCAGCGTGGCCGAACCCGGTTTCGGCGCAATGGCGCCCGGCAGCGGGGCGATCATCACCCCGCCGGTTTCCGTCTGCCACCACGTGTCCACCACCGGGCAGCGCCCTTCCCCCACCACCTCGTGAAACCACCGCCACGCCTCCGGGTTGATCGGCTCTCCCACGCTTCCCAGCAGGCGCAAGCTTTTCCGCGAGGCGGCGCGCACATAATCGTCGCCCTCGCGCATTAGCGAGCGCAGCGCCGTCGGCGCGGTGTAGAGAACCGTCACTCCCAGCGCATCCACGATCCGCCACAGGCGTGAGGGATCGGGATAGTTCGGCACGCCTTCGAACATCACGGACGTGGCGCCGTTGGCCAGCGGACCGTAAACCAGGTAGGAATGCCCCGTCACCCAGCCGATATCGGCGGTGCAGAAATACACATCCTCTTCCTTCAGGTCGAAGCATGCGGCATGGGTGAGCGCGGTGAACAGCAGATACCCCCCGGTGGTATGCAGCACGCCCTTCGGCTTGCCGGTGGAGCCGGAAGTGTAGAGAATGAAGAACGGGTCTTCCGCTTCCACCGGCTCCGGGGCGCAATGCTCCGGCGCCGTTTCGCGCATCTTTGCATACCAGCGGTCCCGCTCAGGGCTCCACGCAATGTCGCCGCCGGTATGCTTCACGGTAAGCACGTGCCGCACCGTCACGCCTTCCATGGCCAGCGCCGCGTCAACGATTTCCTTCAGCCTGATGCGCTTGCCGCCGCGCACGCCTTCATCGGCGGTAATCAGCACGCCGCTGCCGCAATCGCGGATGCGCCCGGCCAACGCCTCGGCGGAGAACCCCGCGAACACCACGCTATGCACCGCGCCGATGCGCGCGCAGGCCAGCATCGCCGCCGCCGCCAGCGGAATCATCGGCAGAAAGATGGTCACGCGCTCGCCCTTTTGCACGCCGAGCGCCTTCAGCACATTGGCGAAGCGGCACACTTCGGCGTGCAACTCGCGATAGGTGATGGCGCGCGCCTCGCCCGGAGCATCCGGTACCCACAGAATTGCGGGCTTATCTCCCCTCGCCTGCAAATGCCGGTCCAGACAATTGGCGGAAACGTTCAGCGCGCCGCCTTCGAACCAGCGGATGCGCGCGTTATCGGCGAAATCGCAATGCCTGACGCGGCTCCAGCGCCGCATCCACTCCAGCCGCTCCGCCTGCTCCGCCCAGAAAGCTTCGGGATGGCTGATCGAGCGGGCATACAGCGCATGATACGCCTCCGCCGACAGGTTCGCCTGTGCGCGAAACGCTTCGGATGCGGGAACGGTCTCGGAAGCCAGGGACTGCATAACCGGAAAAAAATTAAGCGAGATATACCGTCTTGATGTTGACGAACTCTCTCATACCCCATTGACCCAGCTCCCGTCCATAGCCGCTTTCCTTTACCCCGCCGAAAGGCAGTCGCGGGTCGGAACGAACATACGCATTCACGAAGGTCTGGCCGGCGTCGATGCGGGTTTTCGCCAGCGCTTCGGCGCGCGCGGCGTCCGAGGTGAAAATGGCCGAGCCGAGGCCGAATTCCGTGGCGTTGGCCAGCTGGAACGCTTCATCTTCGTCCTTCGCCCCGATAATGGCGGCCACCGGGCCGAACAGCTCCTGGTCAAAGGCGGCCATACCGGGTTTCACGCCGGTAAGCACGGTGGGAGGGTAAAAAGCGCCCTTCCCGCCCGGCAATACACCGCCCAGCCGCAGCTGCGCCCCCTTGGCGATGCTTTGTTCCACCTGCGCCTGCAATGCATCGCGCAGGTCAAGCCGCGCCAGCGGGCCAAGCTGGGTGTCGGGGTGTTTCGGATCGCCGGATTTAATAGCGGAAAAATGGGCGATGAAATGCCGCTCGAATTCCTTTTTCACCTTTGCCGCCACGATGAATCGCTTGGCGGCTACGCAACTCTGGCCGCCGTTAATAAGGCGGCTTTCCGCGCAAATGGCGGCGGCTTTTTCTATATCGGCGTCCGCCAGCACCACATAGGCGTCGCTGCCGCCCAGCTCCAGCACCGTTTTTTTCACCAGAGCGCCCGCCTGCGCCGCCACTTTCCTGCCTGCCTCAATGCTGCCGGTGAGCGTTACCGCCCGCACGCGCGGATGCGCAACCAGCCGCTCCATCTGCCCGCCCGGAACCAGCAGGGTGGTGAAGCAGCCCTGCGGAAAACCTGCGTCCTTAAACACCGCTTCAATGGCCAGAGCGCAACCGCTGACATTGGAAGCGTGCTTCAGCACGCCGACATTGCCCGCCAGCAGATTCGGCGCGGCGAAGCGGAACACCTGCCAGAAAGGGAAATTCCACGGCATGATCGCCAGCACCACTCCCAGCGGCTGATAGGTGACGAAGCTCTTGCGAGCGTCGGAGGGAATCTGCTCATCCGCCAGCATCACCGCGCCGTGATCGGCGAAATGCTCGCAGCACAGGGCGCATTTTTCGATCTCCGCCGCGCCGTCTTTCAGCAGCTTGCCCATTTCATCGGTCATCAGCCGCCCCAGCGCGGCCTTGCGTTCCCGCAGCAATTGGGCCGCCCTGCGCATCAGCTGCGCCCGCTCGGCGAAGGGTTGCCCGCGCCAGCGCAGGAAGCACGCATGTGCGCGCTCGATGGCGGCATTAGCGTATGCTTCGTCGTGCGGCTGATATTCGGCGATCGTCTCGCCGGTGGCGGGATTAACGCTTTGCAATGGCCTGGATGCGCCCATGATCATCTCCCTTATGAATTCGCC